>CAXRFJ010000476.1:0-2425 GCA_964229475.1 Rubrivirga sp. | reverse complement strand
CCGGTCGGGAGGGCGACGGCCGGCGCGTCCTCGTCCGCCTCGGTCGGCGCGCCCACCGAGGCGTGGACGCCGAGGCCCTGGGCGAGCGCGGCGCCCGCGAACGCGAGCCCGCACGCGCCGAAGTGGAGCGCCAGCGGGACGTCGAGCGCGGCGGCGGCCCCGCCGAGCCCCGCGCCCACCATCCCGCCCAGGCTGAACGACCCGTGGCACGCGCCGAGGATCGTCGTCCCGTCGGCCGCCTCGACCTCCGCGGCCCACGCGTTCATCGACACGTCGAGGAGCCCGCTCGTGAGGCCCAGCCCGACGAGCGCGAGCGCCAGCGTCCACAGCCCGACGGCGAGGCCGGGGCCGACGACGGCGAGCGCGAACAGGGCGAGGGCCCCGAGCGTCACGCGGTGCGCCCCGAGCCGCGCCACGAGCGGCCCGGCCGCCGAGGCCGACACGACGAGCCCGACGGCCAGCCCCAGCAGCGCCAGCCCGAGCGTCCCCTCGCTCAGCCCGGTGCGGGTCTGGATCTCGGGGATGCGCGAGGCCCACGTGCCGTAGAGGATCCCGTTGGCGGCGAACGGCAGCGCGGCCGAGCGGAGCCGCGGCGTCCGGAGGAAAGCCGGGAGCCTCATCGACCGCGCGCGGCGATGGAGGCGGCGCGGCGGGCCCGGAGGTCGGCCCAGGCGGCGTCCGGGCCGGCGGCGCGGACGGCCTCGCGGAGCGGCTCGGGCCGCTCGCCGGCTACGTTCCGGGCCGCGCTGCGGACCTCCGTCGTCTCGCCGCCGGCGGTCACCGTCAGCCGCCAGTGGCTCCCGCCGACCTGGGGCGGGCCGCCCCGGTCCACCCGCCAGTCGTCGCCGAGGCCGGCGGCGTGGAGCGCCGCGAACAGGGCGTCGCGGTCGGCGGGCCCGAGGTCGAGCGGGAGCGTCCACGTCGGGACGTCCTCGGACCCGTAGCCCGGCCGCATGGCGACGGACGCGGCCCCGCCCGCCTCGACGACGACCTCGACCCCGTAGTGGAACGGCGGCGGGACGGAGCCCTCGGTCCAGACGTACCGGAGGGCGAAGTCGGGCGGGGCGCTCATGCGGGGGCGCCGGTCTCGGGCCAGCGGTAGGCGTCGGGAAAGTCGTCGGGCGCCGCCTTCGTCTTGCCGGACCACGACGTGATCTCGACGCGGAAGACGGACGTCCGCGCGAGGTCGGCGTCGGAGGGCGGCTCGTAGTCGGCCTCGGGCTCGAGGTGGGCGGCGTACTTCGCCATGAGGAGGGCGAGCCCGTGGCGCTGCGCGTCGGCGTCCGGCACCACGTGGCCCGACCCGAAGGCGACGACGCCGGCGTACGCGACCGAGACCTCGAGCGCGCGCCCGGCCGGCAGCATCCGCCCCATCTCGAAGACGGAGCAGCAGACGGGGGCGGGCGCGTCGAGCGCGACGTTGGCGGCCGTCCGCCCGACGTGGGCCGTGTGGAGCCAGATCGCGCCGAGGCCGTCGTCGGCCGGCTCGTAGGCGAACAGGTTCGTGTTGAGGAACGGCCGCCCGTCCCGCGCGGTCGCGAGCGTGCCGACGGCGGCGGTCCGGAGGCGCTCGCGGATCCAGGCGTCGTCGGGGGCGCCGCGGTCGGAGCGGCGGAGGGCGGCGTCCGGCTGGCGGGCCGCGCGGGCGAGGGCGGAGGCGTGTCGGGGCAACGCGCTGGAGGGGGAGGGGCGACGACGGAGGATAGAGAGGGACGATCCGGCGGCGGCGCGCACATCGCCGTCCGGCCGACTCTATCCTCGATTCTCCATCCTCTCCCGGCTCCCGTGCTCGCTCCGCAGACCGACCGCTTCTCGCTGCCCGACGGCCTCCACTACCTCAACGCGGCCTACATGAGCCCGCTCCTCAAGAGCGTCGAGGCGGCCGGGGTCGAGGGCGTCCGCCGCAAGCGCGTACCGACCGACTTCGCGCCGGCGGACTTTTTCACGTCGGCCGACCGCGTCCGCGGGCTGGTCGCGGAGCTGGTCGGCGGGGCGCCCGAGCACGTCGCGCTCGTCCCGGCCGTCTCGTACGCCATGGCGACGGTCGCCCGGAACCTCGACGTGCGGCGCGGGCAGACGCTCGTGGTCGTCGCCGAGCAGTTCCCGAGCCACGTCTACCCGTGGCGCCGGCTGGCCGCCGACGCCGGCGCCACGGTCCGGACCGTCCAGCCGCCGAGCCCGCTCGGTACGCCGGGCCGCGGGGCCGACTGGAACGCGCGCCTCCTCGACGCCATCGACGGCGACGCCGCGCTCGTGGCCGTCCCCAACGTCCACTGGGCCGACGGGACCGTGTTCGACCTGGAGGCCGTCGGCGCGCGGTGCCGGGAGGCGGGCGCGGCGCTCGTGGTGGACGCGACGCAGTCGCTCGGCGCGCTCCCGTAGTCGGTCGAGCGCGTGCGGCCGGACGCGCTCGCGGCGGCCGGCT
>CAXRFJ010000475.1:0-2990 GCA_964229475.1 Rubrivirga sp. | reverse complement strand
ACGTCGGGGCACCCGTCGAACGCGCCGGGCGCGGGGCCGCCCCCGGGGAGGCCGGTCCCCTGGGCCGGGTTGACCGCCGCCTCGTTGGGGGCGCCCGAGGCCCGGTCCCGGAGCGCGACGGTGGCGTCGAGGAGCGCGCCGGCCGTCTCGGGCGCGTAGCCGAGGACCCGGGCCGTGAGCGCCGGCCCGGCCGCCTCGACGAGCGCGCGGGCCCCGCCCGGCGCGGTCCCCTCGACCTCGAGGCGGTAGTACGCGAGCCGGCCGTCGGTCGAGAGCGTGAGGGCGTCGGTCACGTGGTACTCGCTCATCCACGTCGGGAGCCCGACGCGCTCGGCCCCGCCGACGGCGAGGTACCCGTCGGTCGACGTGAGGAGCCGGTACCCGGTCCCGGTCGCGTAGCCGTAGAACCCGCCGAAGTTGCGGGCCCCGTCGCCCTCGGCGTTCGTGAGGTAGAGCCCGCGGACGGCCGGGACGAGCCCCTGGGCCGCGGCCGCGTTGACGAACTGGAACGGGAGCCGGTCCGTGGCCGGGTTGACGTAGGAGTCGCCGGCGAAGACGACGAGCGGGTTCTCGGCGAGGAGCGCGCGGACGGGGTCGAGCCCGCCGGCCACGCGGCGGCCCCCGACGGCGGCCTTGGCCTCGGCGAGGGCCTGGGCGATCGCGTCGAGGAGGTCCTGCTCGACGGTCGCGTCGGCGGGGGCGCGGCGGAGTCGGATCGGGTCGAGCATCGGCTAGAGGAGCTGGGCGGTGAGCGTGCGGGTCCCGGCGTGGTCGAGCCCCTCGCTCTTCGCGCGGACCGAGACGGCGGAGCCCGAGGGGGGGGAGGCGACGAACGACCCCGCGAGCGTCCCCGTCATCGTGTCGGCCCCGGACGTCTCGTCGGCGTGGGCGTGGGTGAGGACGACGGCGCGGACGACGGCGCCGCCCTGGACGACCTCGACAGTCACCGACCCGATCTCGTCGACGGCGGAGTCCGTCGAGACCTCGGACGAGAACGTCACGAGGACGGGGCGCCCGACGCCCTCGAGGCCGATCGCGGCCCCGCCGAAGAGCTGGACCGCGGCGCCGCCGGCCGGCTGGGAGAGCGTGCCCGTCGCGACGAGGTGCTTCACGCCGAACCCGCCCGGGGGGAACGCCCGGAACGGGAGCCACTGCCCGCCGCCGTCGGCCGCGATCGACCCCGCCGGCGGGACGTACCCGGACGGGGCCCGGTCGTAGACGTACGCCTCGCCGGTCTCGACGACGTAAGCCAGGGGCCTGGCGGCCGTCGCGGCCTGGGCCGCGGCCCCGTCGAAGTCGGAGAGGTCGTCGACGCTGTCCGCGATGAGCGGGAGCCCGGCCGCGAGCGCGGCGACCTGCTGGTCCGTCGCCTCGTGCATCGGGTTGAACGTGTCCGCCAGGGCCGGCTGTACGGGTGACGTCGGGATCCGGCCGACGGTGGAGTTGGGCAGGGCGAGGACGCGGAGGGCCATCGGCTACGCGGGCGGGTCAGAGGGGCGGAGGAGGAGGACCCGGCCGAGCGGGGCCGGCGACGCCGAGGGCGCGGGGACGACGGCCGGCGACGGGACCGAGTCGGCCACGGCCCGGTACCCGGTCAGCGTCGCCGTCGGGATCTCGTAGTCGACCCCGCCGAACGTGAGCGTGTAGGAGTCCTCGACGTAGCCGGCCGAGCCCCACGGCTGGAGCTCGACCTCGGTCGCGTCGTCGGCCGGGTCGGCCCCGACCACCGAGAACCCGCCCGGGGCGAGCTCGGCCGGCCGGGCCTGGCCCGGCGCGAGCGGCCGGGCGACCACGCTGTCCGGCGCGAGCGACCACGACCCGTCGAGGGGCCGGCCGCCGAGGCTCGGCCCGAACTGGCGGACGTCGTAGCCCCGCCCGAGGACGCGGCGGGCCTCGTAGAGCGCGCCGTCCTGCTCCCACTGGTCGGCGGGCAGGTCGCCCGGCTCGGCGTAGACGATCTGGAGGACGGGCCGGGTGTGGGCCGGCGCCGTGACCCGGACGGCCCGCTCAACGGCCGACAGGACGGGGCGCGAGCCGGAGGCCTCCTCGAACGCCTCGTCGATCGTGAGCACGACGAGGAACTCGTTCCAGCGGTGGAGCCAGGCCCGGCCCGTCGCGGCCTCGTACTCGTAGTAGACCTCCGAGACGGCCCGCTGCTCGGCCGGCTCGACGACGTCGGCCGCGCCGGCGCCCAGGGCCACCAGCGCCGCCTCGAGCGAGCCCCGCGTGCCCCGCCGGCGGTGGAACTCGAACGCGTCCAGGACGAGCTGGCGCCGCGTGTCGTCGGACAGGTCGCGGTCGTAGAGGAGGACGTCGAGCTCGTCGGCCAGCGCGTCGAGCGCGGCGCCGGCGAGCTGGCCGACGGCGTCCGACGACGGCGTCCCGGCCAGGAGCCGCCCGCGGAGGTCGCCGAGCGGCGCCCGGCCCCGGACCTCCGCGAGCTCGCCGTCTACGACGGCCGCGAGGTCCGCGAGCGGCTCGCGGATGGGGGGCGGGAGGAGGTCTGCGACGGCCACGGTTCAGGCGTCCTCGACGGCCCCGAGGCGGACCGACACGTTCGACACGCGGACGACCTCGTCGGGCTGGACCACGAGCTCGCCCGGCGCCAGGACCTCGACGCGCCGGACTCCGGGGTGCGCGTTCATGAGCCGCGTCGTGACCTCGTCGTGGACCACGTCGGTCCCGGGCGTCGCCGAGAGGTAGGCCGCGTAGAGCTGGGCCGCGGCGGCCACGGCCACGACGATGTCCTGCGACGCCGTCCGATACGAGGACCGGACGTGGTAGACGACGTCGAGGTCGAGCTCGACCGGGGTCGGGCGGACGACCTCGACGGTCGCGCAGAGCTGACGGACGTCGTCGGCCTGGAGGCGGGCGTCGACGGCGGCGAGCGCGGCGTCGGAGAGGTCGGCCCCGCCGGCGCCCGCGACGACGACGCGGACGAGTCCGTCTCCTCCGGCCGGGGCGTACGCGTTGACCGAGGCGACCTCGGC
>CAXRFJ010000474.1:0-2016 GCA_964229475.1 Rubrivirga sp. | reverse complement strand
GTCGTGGGTGCCGGTTTGGCCGGGGCCTGCGCGGCCCTCATGCTGAGCCGGACGCGCCGCGTGGTCGTCGTCGAGGCCGAGGGCCCGGCGTCCGGCGCCAGCGGCGCCGCGGCCGGGCTCGCCAACCCGTTCATGGGACGGGCCGCCAAGCCCGCGTGGCGGCACGACGAGGCGCTCGACGCCCTCGCGGAGCTGGCGGCCGAGGCTGGCGACGGCCTCTTCCGGCCGACCGGCATCCTCCGCCCCGCGTCGTCCCCGAAGCAGGCCGACCGGTTCCGAGACCGCGCCGGGGACCACGACGACCTCGGCTGGCTGTCGCCCGCTGCCAGCGCCGAGCGGTGGCCGCTCGTCCGGTCCGGTCACGGGACGCTCGTCGTCCGGCGCGGCGGGTCGGTCGACCTCCGCGCGTTTGTCGACGCGGCGCTCGCGGTCGTCCAGGCGCGGGGCGGCGAGGCGGTGCGGGCCCGGCTCCTGGAGTGGCGAGCCGACGTGGATGGACTCGTTGCAATAACGGGCCGCGGCGAGATCCGGACCCGCCACCTCGTCCTCGCGGTCGGCGACGGCGCCCGCCGGATGCCGTCGCTGGCGGGCCTCCCGCTCCACGGCGTCAAGGGCCAGACGGTCCGCCTCGGGCGTCCGGCGGGGCTCCCGGCCGATCACCCCGCCGTCGCGGGCGCGGGCTACGCCGTCCCGACCGAGGCGGGCGTGGTGGTCGGCTCCACGTTCGAGCACGACTTCACGGACGTCGCCCCCGACCCCGCCCTCGACGCGTCGCTGGCCGCGGCGGGGGCGGCCTTGCTCCCCGCCCTCGCCGGCGTCCCGATCCTCGACCGCCGGGCGGGCGTCCGGCTGACGGTCCCGACGAGCGTGTCGCCGCGCCGGCTCCCGCTGGCGGGGCCCCACCCCCGCCCACCGGGCGTGTGGGTCGTGGCCGGGCTCGGGGCCAAGGGACTCATGACGGCGCCGCTCCTCGCCCGACGCCTCCCCGACGCCCTCGACGGGGGTCCGCCGCTCCCGCCGGAACTGTGGCCCTTGGGGCGCATGTAGATCCGTCGCAGGAACCGCTTCCACCCGCGCCGAGGGCGCGGCGCCCCCGGGCTCCCGCCTATCTTCACGCCTCCCCTCCCTCGACCGACTCATGTCCCAGACCATCGAAGAGTACCTCGGCGACGAGGCCGACTCGCTCCTCGGCTTCTCCGACCCGAAGATTTCGAAGGACCGCCTTCACCTCCCCGGCCCCGACTGGGTCGACCGCGCGTTCGGTCCGTCCGACCGGCCGATCCCGGTGCTCCGCTCGCTCCAGCAGCTCTACGACCACGGGCGGCTCGGCGGCACGGGCTACCTCTCGATCCTCCCCATCGACCAGGGCATCGAGCACTCGGGCGGCGCGTCGTTCGCCAAGAACCCGGACTACTTCGACCCCGAGAACATCGTCGAGCTGGCGATCGAGGGCGGGTGCAACGGCGTCGCCACGACGTACGGGGCGCTCGGGATGGTGGCGCGGAAGTACGCCCACAAGATCCCGTTCATCCTCAAGATCAACCACAACGAGCTCCTCACCTACCCCAACACCTACGACCAGGTGATGTTCGCCCGCGTCGAGGAGGCGTGGAACATGGGGTGCGTCGCGATCGGGGCCACGATCTACTTCGGCAGCGACGAGTCGAGCCGCCAGATCCAGGAGGTCTCGCAGGCCTTCGCGATCGCCCACGAGCTCGGGATGGGCACCATCCTTTGGTGCTACGTCCGCAACGAGGCGTTCACGATCGACGGGACCAACCACGAGACGTCGGCCGACCTCACGGGCCAGGCCAACCACCTCGGCGCGACCCTCGAGGCCGACATCCTCAAGCAGAAGCAGCCGACCTCGAACGGCGGCTTCAAGGCGCTCAACACGGGCGACAGCTCCTATGGCAAGCTCGACGAGCGGATGTACACGGAGCTCTCCTCGGACCACCCGATCGACCTCACGCGGTACCAGGTGGCGAACGGCTACATGGGCCGGGCCGGGCTGAT
>CAXRFJ010000473.1:0-3503 GCA_964229475.1 Rubrivirga sp. | reverse complement strand
TCTGCACGAGATCGTCCGGGCCGAGGGGGTCTACCGCCGAGGAGGCGTAGACGAGTTGGGACAGCATCGAGAGGGAGAGAGAGTGCGCCCAGTATCGACTCTCACCCGCGCATTTCTAGGGCAATCCCTCGGAACGGGTAGGGCTCCCTACGGGAGAACCTGGGATGGGCGCCCGGGTCTCCCCGCCGGGCGGCGGGACTACCGCGTCACGAGGGCGCGGAAGGTCTGGAGCAGGCGCCGTGCGCGCTCCGGCCCCGGCGCCGACACGTCGAACAGCGAGCGGACCCCGTCGCGCTCGGGGCCCACGTCCTCGGGGCGGCACAGGCCCATCGACCAGTCGGGGAACGCGCGCTCCGCGACCGCCGCCCGGTAGAGCACGATCACGCCGTGGTGGCGGGGGTCGGCCTCGACGCGGGCGTAGACGGCCTCGACGGCCGCGGGGGGCCCCTCGAGCACCTGCATCACGTTCCCCTGGTGGTAGAGGAGCGCGCCGGTGACGCCGGCCGCGGCGTTCCGCGCCCGGCTGACCCGGAGGATCTGGGCGAGGTCGTCGCCGTGGAGGGCCCCGACGGCGGACGAGGCGTAGACGATCTGAGTGAGCATGGGTGGGGGGGCGTCGAGCCGCGGGGTCCAGCGGGGAGCATCGCCCGGACCGGGGCCCGGGTAAAGCGCGGCCCCCACGTCGCGCCGCCGGGCCGTCGGGATTTCGCGGAGCCTGACGCGCCGCTGTCGCAGGGGGCGTGCCGAGGTTGGGCGCCCCCCGCAGATCGCCCCGTTGTCCTCCCCCGCCCGACCGCTGCTCTCAGCGGACGCCCGCTCCGGCGTCCCCCCCGCCGCCGGCGGCCTCCCGGGCATCCAGCCGCGCGACGGGTTCGCGCTGCGCGACGGGCAGCGGACGTTCCTCGAGCGGTGGGCCGAGGCGCTCCGGGCCGGCGAGCGGAACGCGCTCGGCGTGTTCGTCCCGGGATACGGCAAGACCATCACGGCGCTCGCGAGCTACGCCGTCGCGCGGGCCCTCGGCGTCGCCGACCGGCTCGTGGTCTTCGTCCCCCGCGGCAACCTCCGCGACCAGTACGCCGACGCCGACGAGCTCGCGCAGGTGTTCCACTGGCTCGGCGCGCCGCCCGTCAGCTTCTGCTCGGCCGACTCGGACCGGGTGTTCCTCAAGAACCTCGACACCGAGGTCGTGGTCACGACCTACCAGTACGCCTCGGGCGAGCGCGGCAACGAGGCCCTCGTCGAGTACTGCCGCCGCGCGAAGGCCCTCTTCGTGTTCGACGAGGTCCACCACCTCGCCGACGACGGGACGTGGGCGAAGGCGATCGAGAAGTTCCCCCACGCCGCCTCGGTGGCCCTCTCGGGGACCCCCATGCGGAGCGACAACAAGTCGCTGTTCGGCGTGCCCGTGACGACCGACGCCGAGGGGTTCGAGTACTACGAGGCGCTCCACGAGGTCGGGATGCGCGAGGCCCACGCCGAGGGCGGCATCCTCAAGCGCGTCGACGCCCACGTCGTGGACTACGCCGTGCGGATGGTCCGGACCGACACGGGCGAGGAGGTCGAGGTCTCGCTGGCGGCCCTCCGCGACGACCCCGAGGCGAGCCGCGACGTCGACGCGTACCTCGCGCGGCGGAAGCTCCGGTTCCACGAGGTCTACCTCGACACGCTCCTCCGGCCGGCGTTCGAGCGGTTCGCCGAGAAGCGCGGGGCGCTCGCGCGGCAGATGGCCCGGTCCGGCAGCTTCTCGGGCTACCGCGACCACCAGATGCTCGTCATCGGGCTGAGCAACGCCCACGCGGCGGCCATCCTCGACTTCGTCCGGCGCCAGTTCCCGGACGTCCGGAGCGCGCGGATCGGGCAGGACGTGCCGGCGGGCGAGCGGCAGGAGCTCCTGGACGCCTACCGCCGCGGCGAGATCGACGTGATGGTCCAGGTCGACATGATCGGCGAGGGCACGGACATCAAGCCGATCTCGGTCCTCGTCAAGGCCGACCTCGTCCGGGCCGTCGGCAAGACGATGCAGCAGGTGTTCCGCGGGATGCGCTACGTGCCGCAGTGGCCGGAGGAGGCCAACCGCTGCGACCTCTACGCGGCCGAGGACTCGGGCGTGGCCGAGACGCTCCGCTGGATCGCGGCGGAGGAGAAGCTGGGCACGAAGAAGAGCAAGGGCGGGACCGGCGGCGGCGAGGGCCCGACGTCGGAGCAGACCGAGCACAGCGCGTGGGAGCTCAAGTCGGTCCGCCAGGGGACGCGCCAGACGCTGACGCTGGAGCAGATGCCCGGCTACCGGTCCTCGGCCGACTTCCACCGCGAGGTCCCGCAGGAGCGGCCGAAGCCGGTCGCCATCGACGTGGCCGCGCGCGAGCGGGAGCTCCGCCAGACGTGCGCCGAGCTGGCCAAGGAGCTCAGCTACGCCGCCGACGTGTCGGTCCGCCAGGTCCACGCGGCGTGGAAGCGCCAGATCCGCGGGCAGGCCCAGGCCGACGCGAGCGTGGTCGAGCTGGCCAAGAAGATGACGTGGCTGGAGCGCTCGCTCCGCGCGGGCCGGCTCCTCTAGGCGCCGAGGCGGGCCGGGTCAGGGCGCGGGCCGCGTGCCGGCCGCCACGTAGAGCTCGCCGCCGAACGTCGCGGGGTCCGCGGGGAGGACGGTCCGCTCGAAGTCGGCGGCCGCCGCCTCCAGCGGGCGCCACGCCGCGCGCGAGAGGTCGGCGCGGGCGACGAGCTCGACCGACCGCGTGGCCGCCGTCCGCTCGGCCGCGAACACGTCGAACAGGACGACCCGGCCGCCGGGGCGGACGAGCCCGAACAGCCGCTCGAACGTGGCCTCCCAGTCCGGCAGCGCCGTCAGCCCGAGCGCGCAGAGGACGCCGTCGACCCGGGGCCGCCCGAGGGCCGCCTCGACGAGCGCGGCGTCGACGGCCGCCGCGGTCGCCTGGCGGAGCGTGACGCCGGGCCAGCCGGCCCGCTCGGCGCGCCGCCTCGCCCGCTTCAGCATCCCGCCCGACGCGTCGACGCCCAGCACGGCGCCCGCGGGGCCGACGGCCTCGGCGAGGAGCCCGAGGCTCTGGCCCGTCCCGCACGGGAGGTCGAGGACGGCGTCGCCCGCGGCGAGGCGGAGCGCCTCGACGGCCGCCGGGCGGAACGGCGCGTAGAGGTCTTCGAGCGCGCGGTCGTAGAACAGGGAGAAGACGTCGTACCACATGGCGACCCGGGCGGGGCCGGTAGGGTACCGCCAACGGGCCGATCCTAGGGGGCGGCCGCGGGCGCCACCGTCGCGGCCGGGGCGGGGCGCCGGAGGAGCGTCCAGCCCGTCGCCAGCATCCACCCCATCCCCACTGGCACGACGACGAGCGCGAGCGACGTGAGGCCCGGGACGAGCAGCGCCGGCACCACGAGGCGGCCCGCGGCGCCGGCCGCGACGCCCCACCGCACGAGCCACGCCGGCGCCCACTCGTCGCGGCCGGCGAGCGACACCGCGCACGGCCCGACCCCCGCGATGAGGG
>CAXRFJ010000472.1:0-21243 GCA_964229475.1 Rubrivirga sp. | reverse complement strand
GCGCGGCGTCTCGCCCGCCGAGGCCGAGGCGTGGGCCGACGCGCGCCTCGCGGAGATGTCGCTGGAGCAGAAGGTGGCCCAGCTGTTCATCGTCGAGCTCGGCGCCGTCCGCGACCCCGACGGGCTGGCGCGGATGGGCGTCGGCGGGTTCCACGTGTTCCGGCGGACGCCGCCGCGTGAGGTCCTCGCCGTCACGACCCGCCTCCAGGGCCGCGCCGACGTCCCGCTCTTCTTCTCGGCCGACTACGAGTGGGGCGTGGGGAGCGCCCGGTCCAACTTCACGGAGCTCCCGGCGGCCATGGCCTACGGCGCCGCCGACCGCGAGGACCTCGCCGAGGCCGGCGGGGCCGTGACGGCGCTCGAGGCCCGCGCGCAGGGCGTCAACGTCCTCTTCGCCCCGGTCGCCGACGTCAACAACAACCCGGCGAACCCGATCATCAACACGCGGTCGTTCGGGGAGGACCCCGAGCGCGTGGGCGAGCTGGCGGCGGCCTACGTCCGCGGGGCGCAGGCGAACGGCGTGCTCGCCACGCTCAAGCACTTCCCCGGCCACGGCAACACCGACACCGACACGCACGTCGACTTCGCCGCCGTCCCCGGCGACTGGCCCAGCCTCTGGGACACCGAACTCGCGCCGTACCGCGTCGCGCTGGAGGCCGAGCCCGGCTTCGTGATGTCGACGCACCTCTGGGCGCGCGCGCTCGACGGCACGGCCACGCCGGCCACGTTCAGCCGTGTCGCCCTCACCGACGTGCTCCGCGACAGCCTGGGCTTCGACGGCCTCGTGACGACCGACGCCATGAACATGGCCGCCGTCCGCGACCGGTACGGGCCGCGCGACCGGGCCGTGCTCCCGCTCAAGGCCGGCGCCGACATCGTGCTCAACGAGACGTCGCCGCGCCGCGCGATCCGCTTCGTGGTCGAGGCCGTCGAGAGCGGCGACCTCCCGCTCGCGCGCGTCGACGAGAGCGCCCGGCGCGTCCTGCGCGCGAAGGCCCGCCTCGGGCTCCACACGGCCCCGGCGCCCGACCGCGCCCGCCTCGACCGGATGCTGACGAAGGTGCGCGGCGCCGCCTTCGCCGACGCGCTCACGCGGGCGGCCGTCACGCGCGTCCGCCCCGGCCCGCTCCCGATCCGCCGTGGCCAGCGCGTGGCGCTCGTGCAGATGTCGAACTTCGACGCCTCGCGCCCGATGACGCGGCTGGAGCGCGACCTCGGCCCGGACCGCCAGGTCCGCGTGTCGTCGGCCGGCGGCGGGGAGGCCACGGCCGTCGCGGCCGCCCGCGACGCCGACGTGGCCGTGATCGCCCTCCACCTCCGCGTGGGGATGCGCCTGCCGCCGCGGCTCACCGCGCCCCAGCAGGACGCCGTCGAGGCGATCCGCCAGACCGGCACCCCGGTCGTCGTCGCCGTCCTCGGCAGCCCGTACGCCGCGGCGCTCGCGCCGCCCGAGGCGGGCGTGGTCGTGGCCTACGACGAGACGACGCGGACCGCCTCCGCCGTCGCCGCCGTCCTCCGCGGCCGCGCCGAGCCCACGGGCCGGCTGCCGGTCGACGTGCCGGGCCTTTAGGCGTCGGCCCCGACCGCCTCGGCGAGCGTGCCGAGGCCGTCGCGGTCGAGGAGGCGCACGAGCCCGCGGTGGATCCGCCCGACGAGCCCGGGCCCCTCGTACACGAGGCCGGTGTAGACCTGGACGAGCGTCGCGCCGGCCCGGACGCGCCGGTAGGCCGCCTCCGGCGAGTCGATCCCGCCGACGCCGACGAGCGGGACGGCGCCGTCGGTCGTCCGGTAGAGGTGGCGGACGAGCGCCGTCGCGCGGTCGGCGAGGGGGCGCCCGCTGAGGCCGCCGCGGCCGATCTCGTCGAGCCGGCCCGCCTCGGTGGCGAGGCCGGCCCGGTCGGAGGCCGTGTTCGTCGCGATGAACCCGGCGATCCCGTGGTCGAGGCTGATCCGGACGAGCTCGTCGACGGCGCCCGCGTCGACGCCCCCGACGGCGGGGGGCGACAGCTTGACGAGCGTCGGCGGCGCGTCGGGCGCGGCTCGGACCTCCGCCATCACGGCCGAGAGCAGCGCGTCGAGGGCCTCCGGCGTCTCGAAGGTCTTGCCCTCGGCCGTGTTCGGGCACGACACGTTGAGCGCGAGGTAGTCCGCGTGGGGGAGGAGGGCGCGGACCGACTGGCGGAAGTCGTCGACGCCGGCGTCGCCCAGGATGTCGGGGCTGTGCGTCTTGGCGACGTTGACGCCGAGGACGAAGCCGCGGGGGCGCTCGGTCCGGGCCAGCCGGTCGGCGACGGCCGCGGCGCCGTCGTTGTTGAGGCCCAGCCGGTTGACGAGGGCGCGGTCGGCGGGGAGGCGGAACGCCCGTGGCCTCGGGTTGCCGGCGGAGGGGAGGGCGCTGACCGACCCGACCTCGGCGAACCCGAGGCCGAGGTCGGCCCAGAAGGGGACGAGCGCGGCGTTCTTGTCGAACCCGGCCGCCAGCCCGACCGGCGACGCGAACCGGAGGCCCCACGCCGTCTGCGCGAGGCGGGCGTCGGCGCGCGGGAACAGGACCCGCGTGAGCCCGCCGGCCCTTTGCCCGAGGCGGGCGGCGCGGACGCCGAGCCCGTGCGCGGCCGCGGCCGCCCCCCGGACGCGGAGCGGGCGGACCAGGCGGTACCGGGGATCGGGGGGCGGGGGCGGGCTGGAAGATCCGGAACCCCCGCCCCCAGTTCCCCCGCCGCTACCAGCCCGGCGAGATGTTGAAGCCGAACACGCCGCGGCCCGGCGTCACGTCGCCCTCGACCTCCCAGCGGGAGAACGGGAGCGCGTAGTACGGCTCGATGATGATGGCGCCGAGCAGGTTGACGCGCGCCGAGACGCCAGCCGAGAAGATCGGCTTCTGCTCGGAGAACGTCGACCCGTAGCAGGTCACCTCGACGTCGCAGATCAGGTTCTCGGCGCCGACCGGCGCGCCCGAGATCCCGAAGTAGGGCGCCTCGCCCCACGCGAACCCGGCGTCGCCGAAGAAGACGAGCTCTGTCGGGAGGTACGGGAAGTTGATCAGGCCGAGCTGGGAGACGCCGAAGAGCGGGAGCCGGGCCTCGACGGAGGCCACGGCGAGGCGGCTGCCGTAGATCCGGTCGACGAACGCGCCGAACGTCTCGTTCGAGTCGAACGAGCGCGGGTTGTAGCCGCGGACGAGCTGCGGGTTGCCGAGCAGGATCGGCGTGAGGCGGCCGGACTCGGCGTCGGCGCCGTAGCGGCCGAAGTGGAGCGCGCGGGCGGCCAGCGTGACCGGGACGCGGCGCGGGAAGCCCGGCGGGCGCGTGAAGAGGTAGGTCCGGGCGTCGGCCGTGACCGAGCCGAAGACGAGCGAGCCCGCCGTGAGGTCGGCCCCGAGGCGGTAGCGCGAGCCGCGGATGGGCGAGGTGAACCCGAACAGCGACGTGTCGCCGACGTAGGCCACGCCGCCCTGCCCGAGGTGGAGCGGGTCGATGGCGAACGAGTCGAGCTCGCGCCGCTCGATGCCGCAGCACCCGCCGCCGGTCTGGTAGTAGGCGTCGTACTCGACGTCGTAGCCGAGGCGGCGGTACCCGAGCTCGGCCTCGAACCGCTGGCTCTGGTTGAGCGGGTACGACGCGAGGCCCGAGGCCTGCGTCACATACGTCCGGTAGTAGTACCGCGTGAACCCGATGACGTCGACCTCGTCCGGCTCCTCGAGCGGGGGCCGGTCGTAGAACACCTGGAGGTACGGGATGTGGCCCGCGATGGCGCCGTAGGTCAGCCGGCCGCCGCGGTTGAGGTAGAGCGCCTGCCCGCCGATGTCCTTGAACGTGCCCTGCGCGGCGACCGCCAGCCCGAGCACGTTGTCGCTGAGCTGGTCGGAGAACAGGAACGAGATGCCGCCCGAGATGCCGAAGCCCGAGTTGTAGTACGGGTCCGTGCCGACGCCCACCTGGGGCTGGCTGATGTAGTCGAGCGAGAGCTTCGGGCTGTAGCCGCGCGTCGGGAAGGTGGTGGCCTCGGGGAGGCCCCCGGTCGCGTCGGCGATGTAGGTCTGGACGACCGACCGGGCGTAGGCGTCCTCCGGCGGGAGGACGGCCGCGGCGTTCGAGGCCGTCCCGCTGACGGGCGTCCCGACGGCGTCGGCCGCGTCGGTCCGGTAGACGGAGTACCGCTGGCCCTCGAAGACGGAGTACGCGAGGTTGCCAGTCTGCTCGGCGACCGAGAGCGCCGGCGAGAGGTCGGCGATGCCGGAGACGCCCGTGGCGAGGTTCGTGACCTGGAAGGCCTGGCCCGAGGCCACGTCGAGGCGGTAGACGTCGTTGAACCCGCCGCGGTCGGAGATGAAGTAGACGCTCTCGCCGTCGGGCGCCCACGCCGGGTTGATGTGCTTGGCGCCGGCGAACACGCTGAGCGTCTCGATCGTCCCGGCCTCCAGGTCGTACAGCGCGAGCTGCATCGGCGAGAAGGTGAGGCGGACGAAGTCGGTCCCGGCGCCGCGGTCGGTCGCGAACGCGAGGCGCGTGCCGTCGGGGCTCCACGCCGGCTGGAGGTCCGAGAACCGGTCGTTCGTCAGCTGCGTGACGGCGCCCGTCGCCAGCTCGACGACGTAGAGGTCGGTGATCCCGCCCTTGACGCCCGCGAACGCGATGCGCGTCCCGTCGGGGCTCCACGCCGGGTCCTTGATCGCGCCGATCCCCTCGACCGCGAGGCGGCGCACGACGTCGCGGCGGCCTACGTCGAGGAGCGCGATCTCGTTGTCGCCGCCGGCGAACACGACGTAGGCGAACTGGCGGCCGTCGGGGCTCCACGTCCCCGCGCTCTCGATAAAGCGGAGCGCGTCGAGGTGCGGGTCGGTCGTCGCGCTCTCCAGCTTGGTCAGGACCTCGCCCGTCTCGGCGTCGGCCAGGAACAGGTCGATGCCGAACAGGTCGAGCTCCGAGAGGTAGGCCACGTAGCGGCCGTCCGGCGAGAGCTGCGGCGCGATGTTGATGGTGCCCGTCTCGCGCTCCCGGGCCAGGAGGCGCTGGGCGTTGAGGCGCGGGAGCGAGTCGGGGTAGGCGAGGAAGCGGGGCCGGTCGGGGCGGTCGCCCTCGGCGACGGCCTCGGCGCGCTCGCGGCGCTCCTCGGCGATCCGGGCCAGCTCCTCGGCGGTCCGGTCGGGGCCCGGCACGGAGCGGCCGGCGGCCGGCGGCGCGAGCTGGTCCTCGAGCGCGAGCCGCCAGCGGGCCGAGAAGTCGTCGGGGTCGAGCCCGGTGATGGACACGACGGCCGAGTCGAGCGGCATGTCGAGCGCCGTGCGGAAAAACTGGACGCCGGCCTGGTCGCCGTAGGTGCCGGCGAGGTAGGCCCAGAACGGCTGGCCGTACTGGTACTCGTTGTAGGCGCCCGAGCGCTGGAGGTCGTCGAGGGTCGGGAAGTCGTCGCGGAGGACGGCGTCGCGCATCCACATGGCCGTGAGCGCGTCCTCCCGGCCGACGGAGTAGTACTCGGCCATCCCCTCGATGACGAAGAGCGGGAGCCGGACGAACTGGGCGAACCGGCCGCCCCGCTGCGCGATGTCGTACTGGAACTGGTGGACGAGCTCGTGGCCGAGCACGTGGTCGGTCTCGGCGTAGGTCCCGGCCATCGGGAGCACGACCCGCTGGCGGGCGCCCTCGGTCACGCCCTGCGTGCCCTCGCCGATGTTGGCGATGTTGGTCTGGCGGAAGTCGGCGTCGTCGGCGTAGAGCACGATCGATTTCCGCTCGTCGAACTCGTGGCCGAGGATGGTCGAGAGCCGGTCGTACCACCGCTCGGCCATCCGGGCCACGTCGCGCGAGGCCTGCTCCATGCCCTCGTAGTAGTAGAGGTCGAAGTGCTCGGTCTCGAGGATGCGGAAGTCGAAGTCGTCGTACCGGACCTTGTTGCGGCCGAAGTACTGGGCCTGGGCCTCGGGCACGAGCGCCAGCAGGAGCGCGGCGACCAGCAGGGCCGGGAGGGAGCGGGAGCGCATGGCAGAGCGGGGCGGGAGAAAAAGGCCGGGCCAGGGCCGGTCGGCGTCACGGCGGGGCACGGCAGATGGCCCCACGCCGGCGCCCGGGCCGGAGCGGGGCCGCCGCGGGCCGGGCGGGAGCATACCCCCCGGCGCGGGCCGTGTTCTTCGGGCCCGGCGCCGGGGGCGCGCTGGGGCGATCCCCGACCCCCGCCTGGAGGGCCGTCGGAGGGCGCCCCGCGGCTCCCGGAGGGCCCGCGAAGAACCCCGTGGACTGCACGAACCGCCGCGGGCCGGCGTTCGTACCCTCCCCCGATCAGGGCCCTCCGAATCGCCCCCTGCCCGCCGCCCCCGGACGCCCCATGCCCACCGTACTCGCCCAGACGGCCCGCGACGACGCGCGCCTCCGCTACCGCGTCTTCAGCGTCCTCGTCCTCGGGCTGGTGGGCTTCCTCGGCGCCCGGCTCGTGCAGATGCAGATCGTCGACCGGGAGGAGTACGCGACCGAGGCCGAGGGCAACGCGATCGAGACCAAGATCGTCCGGCCCGCGCGCGGCTACATCTTCGACCGCAACGGCGTGCTCCTCGTCGACAACGAGACGACCGTGTCGGTGACCGTCGCGCCGCGCTACTTCGACGAGGCCGACCTCCCGCTCATCGCCGAGCTGGCGATGCGGCCGGTCGAGGAGGTCCAGGCCCGCTACGCCGAGATCACCGAGCGGTCGGCGTACCAGGAGGACGTGCTCCTCGAGAACGTCCCGTTCTGGGCCTTCGCCCGCCTCCAGGAGAACCAGTACCGCCTCCGCGGGATCAACTTCCGTGAGGACCAGCAGCGGCGCTACCACTCCGACGCCCGCCTCACGCACGCGCTCGGGTTCGTCAACGAGATCAACGCCGACGAGCTCGACGCCATGCGCGAGCAGGGCTACCGCCTCGGCGACCGGATCGGCAAGACGGGCATCGAGGCCGAGTACGAGCCGGTCCTGCGCGGGCGCGTCGGGCGCGAGTTCGTGCTCAAGAACGTCCACGGGATGGAGGTCGAGGCGTACGAGGGCGGCGCGCAGGACGTCGAGCCCGAGTCCGGCTTCGCCCTCACGCTCGCCGTCGACTCCCGCGTTCAGGCCCTCGCCGAGAGCCTGTTCGTGAACAAGCGCGGCGGGGCGGTCATGCTCGACGCCAAGACGGGCGGGGTCATCTCGATGGTCTCGGCGCCCGACTTCGACCTCGACATCTACCGCGACGGGTTCACGCAGGCCGAGACGGACTTCCTCTACCGCAACCCCGAGCAGCCCGACTTCAACCGGGCCACGCAGACGGCGCTCCCGCCGGGCTCGACGTGGAAGCCGTTCATGGCGGCCATCGCGCTCCAGGAGGGGATGATCGACGAGAACACGACGCTCTACTGCGGCGGCGGCTACGTCCTCGGCCGGCTCTACCGCTGCCACGGCGGGGCCCACGGCAACATCGCCGTGCGCGACGCCATCCGCGTGTCCTGCAACACGTTCTTCTTCCGGCTGATGAACGACACGTTCGTCAACGAGGCCCACCCCGAGGGCATCCGGATGGACCTCGACCGCTGGGGCGGCTGGGCCCACCGGTTCGGCTTCGGCCAGCTCGCGCCGATCGACATCCCGAACCAGGGGACCGGCCTCATCCCGGACTCGGCGTACTACGACCGGGTCTTCCCGGCCGGCTGGGGCCCGGGCTACACCGTCAACCTCGGGATCGGGCAGGGCAACATGGGCACGAGCCCGCTCCAGCTGGCCCGCTACACGGCCGCCATCGGGAACGGGGGGACGCTCGTGACGCCGCACCTCGTGATGGCCCAGACCGACCCCGAGACGGGCGAGACCACGACGCCCGCCCGCCGCCGCCCGCAGCAGATCCCGATCGAGCCGCGCAACTTCCAGATCGTCCGCGAGGGCATGGAGGCCGTGGTCACGAACGGGACGGCGCGGCGCGCGCAGATCCCGGCGGCCGGCGAGTTCCCCGAGATCACCGTCGCCGGCAAGACCGGCACGGCCGAGAACCCGCGCGGGAAGGACCACGCCGTGTTCATCGCCTACGCCCCGGCCGACGACCCCCAGGTGGCCGTCGGCGTGATCGTCGAGAACGCCGGGTTCGGCTCGACGACGGCGGCCCCCATCGCGTCGCTCATGATCGAGCAGTACCTCCGCGGGCGGATCGTCTCGCCGCAGCGGAACGCGCTCATCCCGTTCGTCCGCGCCCAGCGCTCCGTCGGCCGCATCTAGTGCGTTCAGGGTTCGGAGTTCGGGGGTCAGAGTTCGCTGCCCCGACCGTTCGAACTCTGAACTCCCAACCCTGAACTCCGAACTCGCCATGCGTCCCTGGGACAAGAACCTCGACTGGGTCAGCCTCCTGCTGTGGATGGCGCTCGTCGGCATCGGGCTGACGGCCATCTACAGCGCGACGCACGGGCCCGCGCGGGAGTTCTTGCTCGAGTCGGTCCAGCAGAACTTCAACCGCCAGCTGACCTTCTTCGGGGTCTCGCTCGTGGCGATGGGGGTCATCCTGCTGCTGCCGGCGCGGTTCATCGTGCAGGCGGCGCCGGTGGCCTACGTGTTCTGCCTCGGGCTGCTCGTGGCGGCGCTCGCGTTCGGGCGCGAGGTGAACGGCGCGAAGAGCTGGCTGTACCTCGGGCCGGTGGGCCTGCAGGTGGCCGAGATCGCGAAGGTGGGGACGGTCCTGGCCGTGACGGCGCTCCTGTCGCGGAAGGAGGCCCGGCGGGGGAGCGTCCCGTACCTCGTCGGCGCGGCGGTCCTGATCCTGATCCCGGCCGTCCTCGTGGTGATGCAGAACGACACCGGGACGGGCCTCGTCTTCCTCGCGCTGATCCCGATCATGATGTTCTGGAGCGGGGCCGTCCCGCTCCCGTGGATGGCGCTGGCGGGCGCGGCGGCGGCGGCCGTCTACCTCGTGATCGTGAACCCGGCCTACGCGGCGGTCTTCGTGGCGCTGGCGGCCGTCGGGATGCTCCTGTGGACGCGGTCGAAGGCCATGTCGGCGCTGATGCTCGTCGGCGTGGGCGCGATCGCGATCGCGGCGTGGTTCGGGCTGTTCCGCGTGCTCGAGCCGCACCAGGTCGACCGCCTCGTGGCGTTCGACGACCCGGAGGCGTTCCGCTACGGGGCCGGCTTCCACGTGATCCAGGCCAAGGCCGCGATCGGCTCGGGCGGCCTCTTCGGGAAGGGGTTCACGAACGGGACGCAGACGCAGCTGGCCTACATCCCGGAGAACTCGACCGACTTCATCTATTGCGTGATCGGGGAGGAGTTCGGGTTCCTCGGCTCGATGGCCGTGCTCCTCGTGTTCGCGTTCCTCCTCATCCGGATGGCGGGGCTCGGCGTGCAGGCCGGGTTCGCGCTGCCGCGATTGTTCATCGCCGGGATGACGGGCATCTTCCTCGTCCACATCCTGATCAACGTCGGGATGACGATCGGGCTCATGCCGGTCATCGGCATCCCGCTGCCGTTCATCTCGTACGGCGGCTCGGCGCTCCTCGCGAACACGACGATGCTGGCGATCGCGCTGAACCTCCACGCCAAGCGCGACCAGTTCGCGGTCTACAGCTAGCGCCGGCGCGCTACCGCTCGCGCTCGAAGACCGTCCGCCGCCCGCGCGGGTCGACGAGGTGGAGCCGCCAGCCGTAGAGGGCCACCTCGGCCTCGCCGGGGAGGCCGCCGAGGCGGAGGCGGTCGCCCGCGAGCCGGCCCGAGAACGCCGACGGCGCGCCGCGTCCCTCGCGCCGGTCGGTCCCGCGGAGGATCACGTGGCCCGTCGGGTTGACGACGAGCGTCGTCGTGAGCTGCCCGCGCCGGAGGTCGGCCGTGGCGCCGGCGTCGCCGACGACCTCGACGGCGTGCCAGCGCCCGACGATCGACTGGCCGTCGAGCCGGACGTCGCGGTCGGGCGCGACCTGCGCGCTGGCGGTCGCGGCCAGCAGGGCGAGGAGGGCGAGGCGGGGCATGGCGGCGAGGGCTGTCGATTCAGAGGCCCCCGCCGGTGCGGGGGCCGCTAGTCGTCCCGGAGGGTACGATCCGGCGACGCCGGCGGCGCCTGAACCCCGCCGCCCGTGAGGCGCGCGAGGAGGCCGTCCGGCCGCGCGAACGGCGCCACGTCGGCCAGCGGCACCCCGACGTGGAACGCGCCCGAGGCGTACGACGAGAGCTGGTAGGGCGGGACGTGGACCGTGATCGAGTCGGGCCCGAGCGTGAGGTCGACGCGGCCTTCGCGGATCGGGGCGAGGCCCTCGGCGAAGAGCGCGTCGCGGCTGCCGAGCTGGCGGAGAACGCCGCGCTCGACGCGGGCCGCGAGCGTGTCGGCCCACGGCGTGCCGGCGGCGAAGAGATCGGCGGGGCGGACGGGCGCGCCGGTCGTCAGGTCGAAGGTGAGTGGAAGGAAGAACGTGTTGCCGTGGGCGCCGCCGGTGTAGGCGTAGACCTCGACGAGCGCGCTGAAGGCGTCGTCCGAGATCCACGCGCGCGGCGTGCCGCCGTCGACCTCGACGGGGTACTGAGGCGGCCCGGCACCCGGTGGCGGGGCCTCGGGGCGGAAGTCGTCGGCGAGGGCCTCGACCGAGTCGCGGATGGCGGCGTTGACGGCCCGGAGCGCCGGGGCCATCGGCTCGCCGGCCGTCCCCCGGATCTGGGGGTACCCGATCGCGACGCGGTAGGTGAGCCCGGGCTCGTCGCGGAGGAGCGAGTCCGTCGCGACGGTGAGCGACGGGCCGGCGGGCGGGCTCGGCGGGGCCGGCGCCGCGGTCACGGCGTCCGCCTCGGGCGCGTCCGGGGCGGGGTCGGGGCCGCAGGCGGCCAGCGCGAGGAGGGCGGCGGTGAGGGCGAGGCGCATGTGTGAACAGCGGGCGAGGCTCCGGGGGCGAGCGTACGCCCGGGGTAGCTTGGCGGTCCGCATCCCGACCGACTCCGCATGGAGGACACGCTCGCCGCCGCCGTCCGCGCCGCCCTCGCCGCGCTCCCGGATCTCCCCGACGACTTCGACCCCCAGTCGGTCGAGGTCGAGTTCCAGACGCCCAACGACCCGACGCACGGGGACCTCGCCACGAACGTGGCGCTCCAGCTCGCGCGCCCGCTCCGCCGGAGCCCGCGCGCCATCGCTGAGGGCGTCGCCGAGCGGATCGAGGTGGACCCGGCGCGCGTCGCGGCCGTCGAGGTCGCCGGGCCCGGCTTCCTCAACGTCCGGTTCGCCAGCGCGCACCTCACCGCCGGGCTGGCGGAGGTCTTGTCCCAGGGCGCGCGCAACGGCCGCGTGACCGACCACGTCGGCGAGACGGCCGTCGTCGAGTACGTCTCGGCCAACCCGACCGGCCCGCTCACGGTCGGCCACGGGCGGAACGCGGTGCTCGGCGACACGATCGCCAACCTCCTCGACTGGACGGGCTACGACGTCGTCCGCGAGTACTACTTCAACGACGCCGGCCGGCAGATGCGGGTGCTCGGGCAGAGCGTCCGCGCCCGCTACGAGGGCATCGTCCGGCCCGACGGCCCGACGAAGGCGCTGGAGGACGGCCTGGAGGTGCCGGCGTCGTTCCCGGAGGACGGCTACCGCGGCGAGTACATCACCGACGTCGCCCAGGGGCTGGCCGACGAGCACGGCGACGCGCTCCTCGACGCCGACGACGAGGCGCCGTTCAAGGAGGCCGCCGAGCAGGCCGTGTTCGCCGAGATCATGGCGACGCTCAAGCGGCTCGGCGTCGAGATGGACTCGACGTTCAACGAGCGGGCGCTCTACGAGGGCGATCCGGCCCCGGTCTGGGACGTCGTCGACAAGCTGAAGGCGCAGGGCCTCGCCTACGAGGAGGACGGCGCCGTGTGGTTCAAGACGTCCGCGCTGGGCAAGACCGACTCGCGCGACGGCGAGGAGGAGGGGAAGGACACCGTCCTCGTCAAGTCGTCCGGCGAGCCGACGTACCGGCTGCCCGACATCGCCTACCACCTCGACAAGCTCGGCCGCGCCGACCTCGTGCTCGATGTGTTCGGCGCCGACCACATCGCGACCTACCCCGACGTGATCCGCGGCGTGACCGCGCTCGGCGGCGACGCCGACGCCATCGAGGTCGTCGTGTACCAGTTCGTCACGCTCGTCCGCGGCGGCCAGCCGGTCAAGATGAGCACCCGGAAGGCGACCTACGTCACGCTCGACGACCTCATGGACGAGGTCGGCGAGGACGTCACGCGGTTCTTCTTCCTCATGCGCGCGCCCGGTACGCACCTCGAGTTCGACCTCGACCTGGCTAAGGAGGCGTCCGAGAAGAACCCCGTGTTCTACCTCCAGTACGCCCACGCCCGGATCGCGTCGATCGAGCGGAAGGCCGAGGAGACCGGCCTCGACGCCTCCACCGAGGCGGACCTGTCGGCGCTCGACCACGAGAGCGAGGAGGCCCCCGTCACGACGCTCCTCCAGTTCCCCGAGGAGGTCCGCACGGCCGCCGACGCGCGCGCGCCGCACAAGCTGGCGACGTACCTCCGCGACGTGGCCACGGCGTTCAACGCGTTCTACCGCGACTGCCGGATCGTGGGCGAGGAGGACGCCCTCGCGACGGCCCGCCTGAAGCTGGCCCGCGCCACGCGGACGGTCCTCAAGAACGGCCTGACGATCCTGGGGGTGACGGCGCCGGAGCAGATGTAGCGGCCGGCCCCGCGCCGGGGAGGCCGAACCGCCCCGCGCGGGGAGCCGGGCGCCGCGATCGGGCCGGCGGCCGCCGCCCCGGGCGGCGCGCCCGGCGTCCGGCCACGTAACCCCGGCCGCGCGCCGTCCGTAGGGAGGACAACCGCACACCGACGCCCGCCATGCCCAGCACCATCCCCCATACCGGCCCCTACGACTCCGACTTCGACGACCCGCTCCTCGACGTCGACCTCCACGGCTACGAGCCCGACTCGAACGAGCGCTCGATGGGCATGCTCGCCCACCTCGCGGGCTACGCCGGCCTCGCCATCCCGTTCGGCAGCCTCCTCGGCCCGTTCCTCGTCTACATCCTCAAGCGCGAGGAGTCCGCGTACATCGAGGACCAGGCGCGGGAGGCGCTCAACTTCCAGCTGACGATGACGCTGGCGTTCCTCGTCTCGATCGCCCTCATGTTCATCCTCGTCGGGTTCGTGACGATCCTCGTGGTGGGCGTCTGGTGGCTCGTCGGGACCGCCATCGGCGCGACGAAGGCGAACGCGGGCGAGTGGTACCGCTACCCGGCCACGATCCGGTTCGTCAAGGGCTGAGCCCCGGCACGTCCGGGCGGATCTGACCACGCGGTCGGCGGGTAGGGGAGGGCCCCAGCCCCCGACCGCGTGCTCGTTTCCGACCTCCCCACGCCCGCCCTCCTCGTCGACCACGCCCGGCTCCACACCAACCTCGACGCCATGCAGGCGCGGGCGGAGGCCCAGGGCGTCGCGCTCCGTCCCCACGTCAAGACGCACAAGTCGCCCGCGATCGCGCGGATGCAGGCCGAGCGCGGCGCGCGCGGGATCACCTGCGCGACCGTCGACGAGGCCGAGGCGTTCGCCGCCGCCGGGTTCGACGACGTCCGCCTCGCGACGCCCGTCGTCGGGCCGACGAAGCTGGAGCGGCTGGCGGCGCTCGCCGGCGGCGGCACACGCGTCTCGTTCACGGTCGACTCGGTCGAGGGCGCCGGCCGGGCCGCGGCGGCCTTTTCGGAGGCGGGGCAGACGGCCGAGGTCCTCATCGAGGTCGACACCGGCTACGGCCGCTGCGGGGTCGAGTGGGACGACCTCGGCGCGCTCGCGGAGCTGGCCGCGTTCGTCGACGGCGCCGACGGGCTACGGCTGGTGGGCCTCCTCTCGCACGGCGGCCACGCCTACGGCCCGGCCGCCGAGGGCGAGTCCGTCGACGATCTCCGGCGGCGGGTCATGGACGAGGAGCGCGACCGCGTGCTCGACGCCGCCGAGCGGCTCGCCGAGGCGGGCCCCCTCGACGCGGCGACCGCCGAGCTCTCGATCGGCTCGACGCCCGGCGTGACGGCGTTCACGAACGTCGAGCGCGGCGGGCTGCGGATCACCGAGGTCCGCCCCGGCACGTACGTCTTCTTCGACGCGATGCAGGTGGCCCTCGGCGCCGCGCGGCTCCAGGACTGCGCGCTCGTCTGCGTCGCGACGGCGCTGTCCAAAAAGCGGTTCGACGACGGGACCGAGCGGATCATCACGGACGCGGGTAAGAAGGCCCTCACCTCGGACCGCCGGCCGGGCCTCGACACCTATGGGACCGTCCTCTACAGCCCGCGCACGATGATCGCGCACCCCCACGCCGTCGTCTCGTCGCTGAGCGAGGAGCACGGCTGGGTGGACACGCCCGGCGGCTCGATCTGGGACGTCGGCGACCCGGTCTTCGTCGTGCCCAACCACGCGTGCGTCGCCGTCGCCACGCGCCGCGAGCTCTACCTCGTCGACGGCGACGAGGTGATCGAGACGCTGGAGGTCGTGGCGCGGTAGGGGCGTCCCGGAGTGGGACGGGCGCCAGGTTTAGGGCGGGGATCGCGCGCCGCTGGCGTTCCGTCCCGGGCGTCGTATTGGGGCCGCGCGGGGGGCGGCACGGGCCTGTCTAGAGGCCAGGCACCTCCGACTTGACCGTCATGCGCGCCCTCACGCCCGTCCTCCTCTGCCTCGCCGCCGTGGTCGCGTTCACGGCCGTCGGGTTCGTCCAGGTCGTCTCCGCCCCCACGGCCTCGACGGCCCCGCTCCCGACCGTCCTCGTCGCGGCGCGGTAGGTGCGCGCTGCCGGGGCCTCCATCGCAGGAGGGGCGCGCGGGGAGGCCGCGCCGCCGGCCGGGCTATCTTGGGCGCACAGACAACCCGCCCAGGATCGAGAGATGGCCGGTCACAACAAATGGTCGAAGATCAAGCGCAAGAAGGGCGCCGCCGACGCGAAGCGCTCGAAGGTGTGGGCCCGCATCACGCGCGACATCATGGTCGCCGCGCGTGAGGGCGTCGGGGACCCCGACCTGAACGCCGCGCTCGCGCTCGCCGTCGAGAAGGCGAAGGCGGAGAACATGCCCAAGGACAACATCGAGCGGGCCATCAAGCGGGGCACCGGCGAGATCGAGGGGGCCGACTACGAGGAGCTCGCCTACGAGGGCTACGGCCCCAACGGCATCGCGATCTACGTCGACGTCCTGACCGACAACACGAACCGGACCGTCGCCGACCTCCGGAGCCTGTTCTCGAAGGCCGGCGGCAACCTCGGCACGTCGGGCTCGGTGGCGTTCCTGTTCGACCGGAAGGCCATCTT
This sequence comes from Rubrivirga sp., assembly GCA_964229475.1. Classification (GTDB taxonomy): domain Bacteria; phylum Bacteroidota; class Rhodothermia; order Rhodothermales; family Rubricoccaceae; genus Rubrivirga. The sequence goes on along the minus strand of CAXRFJ010000472.1, from coordinate 6,008 downwards.
CGAGATCCCCGCCGCCGGCCTCACCGAGGACGACCTGTTCCTCCTCGTCGCCGACGCGGGCGCGGAGGACCTCCGTCGCGAGGGCGACCACTTCACGGTCGAGGCGCCCGCCGAGGCCTTCGGCGACGTCCAGGCCGCGCTCGCCGGCGCCGGCATCGAGCCCGAGGAGGCCGAACTCCGCCAGATCCCGACCACGACGACGACGCTCGAGCCCGACCAGGCCGCCAAGGTCGTCCGCCTGCTCGACCAGCTCGACGACCACCAGGACGTCCAGGCCGTCTTCTCGACCCTGGAGATGGACGAGGACACGCTCGCTTCGCTCGCGTAGCCCCGGGGCACCGCATCGGGCACGAGGCACGGGGCGTCACCCGGGGCCCCGCGCCTCCTCCCATCCCTCCCATGATCGTCCTCGGCATCGACCCCGGCACGCGGACCGCAGGCTTCGGCGTGGTCGAGGTCGAGGGGAACCGCGAGCGCGCGCTCGACTTCGGCACCATCGACCTGCCGGAGTCCCTCGACCACGCGCTCCGGCTCCGGCGGATCTACGACCGGATCCTCGAGCTGGCCGACGCCCACAAGCCCGACGAGGCGGCCGTCGAGGTCCCGTTCCTCGGCCACAACGTCCAGTCGATGCGGAAGCTCGTCCGCGTCGAGGCCACGGTGATGCTGGCGGCGATGCACCGCGAGATCCCGATCGCGCAGTACGCCCCCGCCGAGGTCAAGAAGGCCGTGACCGGGAAAGGCCGCGCGGCGAAGGAGCAGGTCGCGTTCATGGTCCGCGCGATCCTCGGGCTCGAGGACTCCGGCGCGCTCGACGCGAGCGACGCGCTCGCGGTCGCCCTCTGCCACGCCCGCCGGGCCACGACGGGCCCCGCCAGCGGGGCGCCGAAGGACTGGGCCGCGTTCATCAAGGCCAACCCCGGCCGCGTCCGGTAGCGCCCGCCTCGGGCGGTCCGCGGAGCGGGCGCGGCGGGCTAGGTCGTCCCGAGCCCGCGCTCCTCGTCGCGCACGCGGACGACGTCGGCGACCTCCTGGCGGTCGAGCGTCCGGGTGCTGAGGGCGACGGCCAGCTCGGCGACCTGCTCGGCCTTCTGCGGGGCCTGGCTCCACTCCGGGTGCGCGTTCTCGATGAGCGACACGAGGATGCGGACGTACGGGAAGCGCTCTTCGGCGGACGGCAGCGCGCCGAGGGCCTCGGCGAAGAGCTGGGCGTTCCGGCCGACCTGGCGGTCGAGGATGCGGCGGTCGTAGACCATGGAGACGGGAGGGGAGAGGGGACCCCGGCGGGGCACCGCTATACTACGGGCGGTCGCCGACAGTTCGGAGAGACCGCCCTCTGGACCGATGCCCACCCCCGCCGCTTACCCCAACCCCCGCCCGCCGTACCGGCTGGAGCTGCTGCCCGTGGTGCCGCCGTTCTACCGGCGCGCGCGGGCCACGGAGGTCCAGACCGGCGAGCTCGTCTACTATGGCCCGGCCCCGGCCTTCTACGGCGTCGGCGAGGTGCTGGGGCAGACCGAGGAGCACGTCCTCGTCGACTTCCGGGGGACCGGCCAGCTCGGCGTCCACCAGGAGTCGCTCGAGCCCCAGTACCTCCTCCCGATCCCGGACGACCGCGCGGGCCTGATCTAGGCGGAGGGCAACTCCGGTGGCCCGGCCGTGTCCTCGGGACCCCGCCTCCCGCCCCGATGCCCCGTCGCCTCGTCCCGGTCGCCGCCGCCTTGCTGGCGGTCGCCACGGCCCCCGCCGCTCAGACCCACGCCGAGCGCGTGGCCCGCATCGAGCGGGCGCTCGTCCCGCGCGTCGTCGTCGAGAACGAGGAGGCCGGGCCCGTGTCGATCGCGGAGCGGATGGCCGAGCTGGGCGTGCCCGGCGTGAGCGTGGCCTTTTTCGAGGGCGGCGAGGTGGTCTGGACCCGCGCCTACGGCCGGGCCGACGTCGAGGGCGGCGGGCCCGTCACGCCCGAGACGCGGTTCCAGGCGGCGTCGATCAGCAAGCCCGTCGCCGCGACGGTCGCGCTCGACCTCGTGGAGGACGGCCGGCTCGCCCTCGACGCCGACGTCAACGCGGCCCTCGCAACATGGCAGGTGCCCGCCTCGGCGTTCGCGGAGGACCAGCCGGTGACGCTCCGGGGCCTCCTCACGCACACCGCCGGCCTCTCGGGCCACGGCTTCCCGGGCTATGGGCCGGGCGAGACCGTGCCCGGCACGGCCGGCGTCCTCTGGGGCGACGGCAACACGGACGCCGTCGTCGTCGACCAGCGGCCGCGGACGGCCTACCGGTACTCCGGCGGCGGCTACACCGTGATGCAGCTCGCGGTGGAGGACGCGCCCGGCCAGCCGGTCGCGGAGGTCGCGGCGGCCCGCGTGCTCGGCCCGCTCGGCCTGACGCGGAGCACCTTCGCCCAGCCGCGCCCCGAGGCGCACCGGGACGAGGCCGCGACGGGGTACCGCCGCGACAGCGCCGCGGTCGCGGGCCGGTTCCACACGTACCCCGAGGTGGCCGCGGCCGGCCTCTGGACCACGCCGACCGACCTCGCGCGGTGGGCCATTGCTCTCCAGCGGAGCCTCGCGGGTGAGCCGCACCCGGTCCTCGACGCCGAGACGGTCCGCCAGATGGTCACGCCGGACTCGGTCGGCGGGCACGGGCTCGGGCCGGGGCTCCCGTTCGACGCGGCGTTCTTCGGCCACGGCGGGGCCAACGAGGGCTTCCGGTGCCTCCTCCGGGCCCAACTCGGCGGCGACCAGGGCGTGGTCGTGATGACGAACGCGGACACGGGCAGCGCGCTCATGGAGGACGTCGTCCGGACCGTCGCCCGCGAGTACGGGTGGGGTCACCATGAGTCGATCCGCAAGACCGTCGTCTCCCTCTCCGCCGACCGGCTCGGCGAGCTGGCGGGGCGCTACCGCGGCGTCGAGCGGCCCGGGTGGGAGATCGAGATGCGCCCCGAGGCGGGCGGGCTCGTCGGGCGGCTCGGGTGGAACGGCAACGAGGTCCGCCTCGCGCCCGAATCGGAGACCGACTTTTTCGACCGGGCCGACGGCACCGCGATCGTGTTCGATGGGCCCGCGGGGTTCACGGTCCAGGGCCTCCACTTCGAGCGGGTCGAGGCCGAGTAGCCCGCCTCGGCAGCCGGCTCGGCGGGCTCAGATCCCGAGGTCGAGGCCGAGGCGGCGGAACGTGGCCGGCGGCTCGTAGCGGGCCTCGAACGTGCCCTGCGCCGCCCCGCGGACGCGCCGCGTCGGCGGGGCCACCGTCAGGCCGTCGGCGGCGAACTCGAACGAGCCGACGAGGAAGCCGTAGCTGTCGACGCTCGTGAGCGCCAGCGTCCCGTCGACCCCCCGGAGCACGGCGCCGACGGCCGCCAGCGGGTCGTCGGCGTCGTCGACGCGGGCGATGGTGGCGGCGACGGACCGGTCCCGCTCGTCGGCGATGGCGTAGGCGCCGACGCCGGGGCGGGCGCCGGGGCGCCGGAAGAGGACGTAGTCGTACGCGTCGCGGTCGCTCTCGAACAGGTCGCCCACGAACAGGCCGAGCACGAACTCCGGCCCGTCGGCGGTCTCGACGACCGTGTAGACCGCCTCGCCGTCGACGGCCCGCGCCTCGTCGCCGACCTCGACGCGCCCGACGAACTCGCCGAGCAGGCTGTCTTCGGTGTCGCAGCCGCCGAGGGCGACGAGGGCGATCAGGGCCGGGAGGGCGAGGAGGCGGGACATGAGAATGGGGGGCGGCGGCCGGGCGTGCCGGGGTAACCTCCGCGGGCGAGGTGCGTAACCGACCCCTCGCCCCGACCGTTCCCCCCGCGACGACGACTTAATGACATCGGCCCTACGTCTCGAAAACGTGACCAAACGCTATGGGCAAACGGTCGCCGTGGACCGCGTGTCGTTCGAGGCCGAGCCGGGACGGCTGTTCGGCCTTCTCGGGCCCAACGGGGCCGGGAAGACGTCGACCATCCGGATGGTCACTTACATCACGACGCCGGACGCGGGGACGATCACGCTCGGCGGCGCGCCCGTCGGCCCCGCGACGCAGGCGCGGATGGGCTACCTCCCCGAGGAGCGCGGGCTGTACCGGAAGCTGGAGGTCGGCGAGCAGCTCGTCTACCTCGCCCGGCTCAAGGGGATGGCCGAGGCCGACGCCAAGGCGGCCGTCCGCCGCTGGCTCGACCGGTTCGACGCCGGCGCGTGGGCCTCGAAAAAGACCGAGGAGCTGTCGAAGGGCCAGCAGCAAAAGGTCCAGTTTATCTCGACCGTCGTCCACGACCCGTCGCTCGTCATCCTCGACGAGCCGTTCTCGGGCCTCGACCCGATCAACGCGGACCTCCTGGTCGACGTCATCGGCGAGCTCCGGGAGGCCGGGCGGACGGTCCTCTTCGCGAGCCATCGGATGGAGTCCGTCGAGGCCTTGTGCGACGACCTCTGCCTGATGGCGAACGGCCGCGTGGTCCTCTCGGGCACGCTCCGCGAGGTCAAGCGGCGGTTCGGCCGCGACACGGTCTCGGTCGCGTTCGACGGCGACGGCGGCTGGCTCGACCCGCTCGTCGAGGCGGGCGCGGTCCGCGTCCTGACCCGGACCGACGGGCTCGTGACGGTCCGCCTCGGCGACCGCACGGCGCCCCGCGAGGTGCTCCAGGCCGCGCTCGGCGGCGGCGTCGAGATCGACCGGTTCGAGGTCCACGAGCCGCCGCTCTCCGACATCTTCCGGCAGGCGGTCCAAGGGGCCGGGGGGACGGGGAGCCAGGGGGCCGGGAAGTCAGGGGACCGAGAGGGCAAGGGTGCCCGCATGCCGGCCCCCGCCGACAGCTGACCCCCTGCGTCCTGCCCTCCCGCATCCTGCTCCCCTGATCCCGTGAACAAGACCCTCCTCATCGCCAAGAGCGAGTACCTCCGGCGCGTCCGGTCGAAGTGGTTCGCCGTGGCGACGCTGGCCGTCCCGGTCCTCGCCATCGGCGTGTTCCTGCTGCCGATGATCGCGTTCTCGTCGGGCGGCGGCGTCGACCGCGTGGCGGTGCTCGACGGCGCCGGGCTGGCGGCACCCCTCGCCGAGGCGCTCGGGGACCGCGTCGAGGTCGAGGTCTCCGACGCCCCGCTGGACACGCTCCGCGCGCGGGTGCTGGCCGGCGACCTGGACGGCGTGCTGGTCCTGCCGGACGGGCTCGTCGACCTCGGGGCGGGCGCCGAGGTCCGCTACTTCTCGCGCGGCGGGCTCGACGCGGGCGACGGCGTGCGGGGCGCCGTCCGCGAGGTCGTGCGCCGGGCGCGGGCCGGGGCCGCCGGCGCCAGCCCGGCCGCGCTCGCCGCCTACGAGTCCGCCGTGGCCCTCCGCCTCGTGACCGTCTCCGAGGACGGCGACGAGGCCGACGCCGCGATCGGCCGGTTCCTCATGGCCAACGTGCTCAGCCTCCTCATGTACCTCGCCATCCTCGTGTTCGGGATGATGGTGATGCGCGGCGTGATCGAGGAGAAGGCGAACCGGATCGTCGAGGTCATCGCCTCCAGCGTCCGCCCGTTCGAGCTGATGATGGGGAAGGTGCTCGGGATCGGGGCCGTCGGCCTGTCGCAGCTGATCGCGTGGGGCGCGCTGACGTTCGGGCTGAGCCTCGCGGCCGGGCCGCTCCTGCTCGCGTTCGTGCCCGAGGCGGCCGGCGACGCCGGCGAGGCCCCGTTCGGGCCGGAGGCCCTCGGCGCGATCGTCGACCCCGGCCTGCTCGTCGCGTTCGTCCTGTTCTTCCTCGGCGGCTACCTCCTGTACTCCAGCCTGTTCGCCGCCGTCGGCAGCGCGGTCGACCAGGAGTCCGACGCGCAGAGCCTCCAGACGGTCGTGATCCTGCCCATCATGATCCCGCTCCTGTTCCTGTCGTTCGTGGCCAACGACCCCGACGGCGGGCTCGGCGTGTTCCTCTCGCTGTTCCCGCTGTCGTCGCCGATCCTGATGGTCGTGCGGATGGCCGTGACCGACGTGCCCGTGTGGCAGGTCGTGCTCGCGCTCGCGCTCCTGGCGGCGGC
>CAXRFJ010000471.1:0-32075 GCA_964229475.1 Rubrivirga sp. | reverse complement strand
GCCACGCCCTCGTCGCCCCTCCTCGGGGTTCCGGGCTCCCGAGACCACATTTTTTCCCTCGGCGCTAGACCCTTGCGAAGCCTTGACTTAGCAGACGACACCAAGCCCCCAGCCCGCTCGATCTCCGCTTTTTCCGCACGTCCGGGACCCAAGTTTACACCTTAAGGTGTAAACTGACAGCCGCCCTGTCACATCCCCTTCACCGTGCTCTACCCCCGCCAGAAAGAGCTCCTCGGGCTCATCCTCGACGCCGTCCGCCGGACGGGCGAGGTGCCCAACGGGCGCGAGCTCGCCGGACAGATGGGGCTCGCCAACGTGTCGGCCGTCTACGCCCACCTCCGCAAGCTGGAGGCGGCCGGGTTCGTCACGCTCACCTCGGGGGGCCGGGGCGTCCCGCTCCAGATCGAGCTCACGGCGGAGGGCGAGCGGCACGGCCGCGCCCGCCCGTGGCCCCGTCTCGGGAAGATCCCCGCCGGGCCGATCACCGACGTCCAGGCCCAGGCCGACGACTTCGTCGCGACGCTCCCCGACCTCGTGCCGGGGATGCGGCGGGGGGACTACCTCCTCGTCGTCGACGGGGAGTCGATGACGGGCGCCGGGCTCTTCCCCGGGATGACGCTCGTCATGCGCCCGGACGTGTCCCCGACCGAGGACGACGTGTGCTCGGTCTACGTCGAGGGCGAGGGGAACACGCTCAAGCACGTCCACGACGACGGCTCGTACGTCCGCTTGGTCGCGCGGAACGCGGACTTCCCCGACCAGCGCGTGCACAAGAGCGCGGTCTGCGTCCAGGGCGTCCTCGTCGCCGCGCTCGCCGTCCAGACGTTCCGCTGACCCACCGTCTCCTCCCTCCCCACCACGACCCATGATCTCGACGCCCCTCCCGCCCCGCCGCCGCACGATCCGCACGATCCGCACGAAGGCCGACGCCGAGCGGGCCGTCTACGCCGACCTCCGGCAGATCGCCCGCCGACTCCGCTCGCGGGAGAGCCCGGGGATCACGCTCGCGACGACGGGCCTCGTCCACGAGGCGTACCTCTCGCTCCAGCGGAGCCACGGGACCGCGTACGAGATCGAGTGGGACGCCGGGGTCTCGCTCGGGCTCTACGCGACGGCCATGCGCAACGTGCTCGTGAGCGCGGCCCGCAAGAGGCGCGCCGACAAGCGGGGCGGTGGGGAGGCCACCGTCCCGATCTCCGAGCACGACGTCCGGGCGGGCGCCGAGCACGCGGGCGTCGAGGGCTGGGCGCACCTCACGGTCGACCTCGACGCGGCGATGGAGCGGGTCCGCCGCGTGGGCGAGCGGCTCCACCGGGTCGTCGAGCTCAAGTTCTTTGGCGGCCTCGAGATCACCGAGATCGCCGCCGCGACGGGGACGAGCCCGGCCACCGTGAAGCGCGATTGGGAGAAGGCCCGCGCGCTGCTCTACGCCTACGTCTCCGAGGACCCCACTTCACCAGCGAGCGCCGACGCGCCAGAAGCCTGATGGCCCACTCCCCCGCCCCTCGCTCGGACGGCGGGGACGCCGCCGGGTCGATCTCTCTCGACGCGCTCCGGCGCCTGGTCACGCAGGCGTCGGCAGGGGACCCCGCCGGCGAGGACGTCCGGGTGGACGGGGTCCTCCTCGACCTCCTCGTGGACGCCGGTCCCGCCGCGCAGACGTCGCTGGTCGAGACGGCACGGGCGCTCTCGCCCGACCTGGGCGAGCGGGTCGCACGCCTCGCGTGGGCCTTCTCCACGGCGTCAGAGGCCGAGTTCCTCTCGCGACCGGCGGCGGAGTCGCTCGCGGCCTGCGTCGTCGACCCCGCCCTCGCCCCAGGCGACACGGTGGGCGACTACCGGATCGCGCGCGAGATCGGGCGCGGCGGGATGGGCGTCGTCTACCTCGCCGAGCGGTCCGACGTGGGTCTGCGGGCCGCCGTCAAGGTGCTCTCCGGCCCGGTCGCCGTCGGCGAGGCCGAGGACCCCGACGCCGAGCGGTTCCTGGAGGAGCGGCGGCACCTCGCGGCGCTGGACCACCCGAACGTCGCCCGGCTCTACGACGCGGGCCACACGACCGACGGGCGGCCCTACTTCGCGATGGAGTACGTGGACGGCGAGCCCCTCCCGGCCTACGCCGACCGCCGGGGGCTCGGCCTCCGCGACCGGCTCGCGCTCTTCGAGCAGGTCTGCGCCGCCGTCCGCCACGTCCACGGCCGGGGACTCGTCCACGGCGACGTGAAGCCCGAGAACGTGCTCGTGGCCGACGACGACGAGGGCCGCCCGGTCGCCAAGCTCCTCGACTTCGGCGTCGCCACCCGCTGGCGCTCCGGGGGCGACGGCGCGAACGGCGCCCCGCTCTCGGCGTGGCAGCCGTTCACGTACGGGTTCGCGGCCCCCGAGATCGTAGCGGGCGGCGAGCCGACGCCCGCGTCCGACGTGTACGCCTTGGGCGTGCTGCTCCGTGAGTTGACGCGCCCTGCGGCCGGGCGCGGGGTGCCCGCAGGCGTCACCGGGGCCCTCCGCACGGTGGTCGAGCGGGCGACGAGCAGGGTCGTCGCCCGTCGCCCCGCGACGGCGCACGACCTCGTGGCCCGGGTCCGCGCGCTCCCGTGGGACGGGCCTCCGACGCCGAGACCGGAGCCGTGGGCGCTCGGGGCCGCGTTCGGTGCCCTCGTCGCGCTGGCGGGGGTCGCCGTCTTCGCGCGGGTGCTGGGCCGCGCGTAGCGGCCTACCGCGGCGGCCTACCGCCCCCCACGCCGGACCCCGAAGTGACGGGCCTCCAGCGCGAAGCCCCCTCCCCTGCCCCGCTCGGTCTCCTCCAGGTGGCGCCGGAGCGCCTCCTGGACCACGTCGTTCTGGCTCACGCCGCCCTCCTCGGCCGCGGCCCGCACCTTCGCGCGCATCCAGGCCGGGACGTTCCAGTTCCCCTGGACGATCCGCTCGTACCCGTCGTCGCCCGGCTCGGGGGCCTCCGGCCGCTGCACGGGCTTAGCTGGACCAACGGCACCGCTAGAGGCCGCCTTCTTCCGTGGCGCCTTTTTCGGCTCGGGTCTCTCAGGCTCGGCGGGTGGGGAAGCGGTCCCGAACGCGCCCTCGAACGCGGTGCCCTCGGTCGTGGCCGGTTCGATGCTGAGTCGGGGCTTGCGGGAGGATGCCATAGGTGCTAGGGTCTAGACGCTAGATGCTAGGGGGTAGAGTCTACGATTCAGACGATGCGTGGCGACGGGCGCGCCTCGATCTCGTCGGCCAGTGCCGCGTAGTCCTGGGCGGCCGTCGACGAGCGGTCGTAGAACGGGAGCGGGACGCGGGCCATCTCGGACTCCCGCACGCGGACGGTCTCGCGGACGTACGTCTTGAGCCCCCCCTCCCCGTCGGGCCCGGCCGCCTGGGCGGCCACGTACTCGGCGAGGTCGAGGTCGTGGTGGCTGGACACGTTGACGCGCGTTGCGAACGCGCCCGACACCGGCGTCGTCCCGAACCGCTTCGAGAGCTCCATCACGTCGACGAGCCCGTCGAGCGCGCCGCGGCCCGACGCGACGGGCACGTAGACCTCGTCGGCCGACGCGAGCGTGGCCGTGACGAGCGCCGACGCTTGGGGCGGCGAGTCGATCACGACGAAGTCGTACTCGGCCTCGACGGCGTCGAGGAGCGCGACGAGCCGGTTGGCGAGCCGGGCGACGGCCTGGCCCTCGAACTGCACGAGCTGGCGGCTGGCCGGGACGAGGTGGAGTGCCCCGCCGTTTTCGGCGAGCGCGTCGTCCCACAGCCCCTCCGGCCGGAGCACGGCGGCCTCGGCCCCGATCTCTCCCTTGAGGTACTCGGCCGCGGCGTGGGACGGGTCCAGCCCGGCCGACTTCGTGAGCGTAGCCTGGGGGTCGAGGTCGACCAAAAGGACGCGGCGGCCCCGTCGGGCCAGTTCGGCCGCGACGGCGAGCGAGGAGGTCGTCTTGGACGAGCCGCCCTTGAGGTTGCTGAAGGCGATGACGCGCACGGAAAGGGAGGAGTGGTCCTAGCCCCTAGATACTACCAACTAGGGTCTACTGTCGAGAGTCTAGACGCTAGACCGATTCATTCCGACACTCTCGTGAGCTTCCGGAGCCCGGTGTGGCGCTGAACGCCGTACGCATAACCTAGGGTCTAGATGCTAGAACAACGTGATGCCTCGACCCGCGAGAGCGACCCGTGGGCGCGTCGTCTACGCACGTGGGCCGTCGCGGTCGGCGCGGCCGCGCTCGTAGTCGCGGCAGGCGCGCGACTCGGCGTCCGCGTCAACACGACGCCGAGCCTCCCCCGAGGGCTCTACGTCGCCTCGGCGCTGGGCGAGCGGCCCGTCGAGCGCGGCGACCTCGTGGCAGCGTGCCCCGACACGGTCGCCGTCCAGAGACTCGGCCGGTACTGGACGAACGGCCGGTGCCCGGGCGGCTCCCGGCGGCCCGACGGCGTCCGGCCGCTCGCGAAACCCGTCGCGGGCCTCCCAGGCGACACCGTCCGCGTCGACAGCGCGGGCGTGTGGGTAGGGGAGAGGCGGCTCCCCGCGAGCGCCCCGCTCTTCCGCGACCGCGCAGGGCGGCCCGTCCGCCCCGCGCTCGGGGTCCACGTCCTCGGACCGGACGAGTACTGGCTCCACGCGGGCCGGGTGCCCACGTCCGTCGACTCCCGCTACGCCGGACCCGTCCGCGTCGTCCTGGAGCGGCTCCGGCCGCTCTGGACGGAGGACTGAGCGGGCCCGTGAGCCTCGGGCCACGCGCGGCGCGCTCTACCCGTCGGACCCGCCCGGCCGCCTCTCCGAACGAGGTGACAGCCCGGTGAGCGCCGCCAGAGGCGGGTCCCGACTCCCCCCCCGCGCCCGTGCCCACGTCTCCCCGCCCCGAACGACCCCAGGCTGAAGCGGACGCGGGCGCCGAGGCCGGACGAGAAGGCCGCTACCGCGAGCTCATGGAGCGGTACCTCGGCCCCCGCGTCGTCGAGGCGTTCGCCGACGACGACGTGACCGAGGTGTACGTCAACGGCGACGGGCGCCTCCGGCTCGACACGCACTCGCGGGGCAAGGTGCTCGCGGGCGCCCGGCTCCGCGCGGCCCGCGTCGAGCAGTTCCTGCACGCCGTGGCCGCCTTCCACGGCGACGCGCTCCACGGCGGCACGCCGACGGTCCAGGCCGAGCTCCCCGACGCCACGTTCGGCGGCGCCCGTCTCCAGGGGTTCCTCTCGCCTCTGGCGGAGGCCCCGTGCTTCGTGATCCGCAAGCGGGCCTCGCGCGTGTTCGACCTCGACAGCTACGTCCGCACGGGCGTGATGACGGCGGGGCAGCGGTTCGCGCTCCGAGACGCCGTCCGGGACCACGAGAACGTGCTCGTCTGCGGCGGGACGGGCTCGGGCAAGACGACGCTCTGCAACGCGCTCTTGAAGGAGATGACCGACCTGTTCCCCGAGGAGCGGATCGTGGTCCTGGAGGACACGGGCGAGCTCCAGTGCGCGGCCGACGACCACCTCCAGCTCCGCACGTCGGACGGGGCCGGCGGCGGCCCGGGCGTGTCGCTCGCCGACCTCGTCCGGCACACGCTCCGCTGCACGCCCGACAGGATCGTCGTGGGCGAGGTCCGCGACGAGGCCGCGCTCCACCTCCTCGACGCCTGGGCGACGGGCCACCCCGGCGGGTGCGCGACGCTCCACGCGACCACGGCGCTCGGGGCGCTCCGCCGGCTCGGACGGCTCGCCCAGCGCGCCAACGTGCCGCCCCAGCACGAGTTGGTGGCCGAAGCCGTCGGTGTCGTCCTCGTGATCCAGGGCGGCAACCAGGGGCGTCGCGTGACCGAGCTCGTCCGCGTGGGCGGCCAGCACGGGGGGACCTACGAGCTCTCGCCCGTCTGAGCGGCCCTGTGGGCTCTCCCTGGCTCCGGGTGAGCCTCGGACGCGCCCCGCCGCGCTCTCGCGCAGTAGGCGGCCTCCCAGGGCCTCTGGAGCGCCGCCGCGTCTCCCACGTCCACGCACTCGACACCCGCGCTCATGCCCCGCTCGCTCCAGACCTCGTTCAGCCGCCGCGTCCAGATCGGACGCGCCCTCACGCTCCTCGCCCTCGCGGCCGTCCTGGCCGACCCCGCCGCGGCCTCTGGCGGCGCGGCCATGCCGTGGGACGGCCCGCTCCAGACCATCGCCGACGCGCTCACCGGCAACACGATCCGGCTCGTCGCCGTCATCGCGCTCGCCGCCGGCGGCATCGTCTGGGCGTTCACCAAGAACGAGGAGGGCGTCAAGCGGATCGGCCAGGCCGTGCTCGGCCTGGGCGTCGCCATCGGGGCCGCCTCGTTCGCGGCCACGCTCGGCATCTCCGGCTCGACGTTTTGAGCGCCGGCCGTAGCGGGGGAGGGGAGACGGCGAAGCTCCCCGAGCGGCCCGTCCACCAGTCGCTCGTCCGGACGCCGCGCTACGCCGGGGTCGACCGCAGCTTCCTCGTCCTCGAGGTCACGCTCGTCGTCTGCCTCGGCTACCTCATGGGGCTCTCGTGGTCCACGGCGCTCGTCGTCGTCGTGACCGTCGGCGTGGTCCACCCGCTCATGGTCCGGCTCTCGGCCGACGACGACCTCCTCCCGCACCTCGTCGTCCGCACGTTCACGCAGGCCGACGCCTACGACCCGCTCCCCGCCGCCGGCGCGACGGGCCGAAAGCCGAGCCCGTCCGTGCCGACGCCGTAGCGCCCCCTAATCTCTAGCGTCTAGACCCTAGAACATGAGCTTGATCGCCGCCGCCGCCGGCCTCGCAGCCGGGACGCTCGGGGCCGCCGGTCTCGGTCGGCTCCGTGAGCACCGCGCCCGTCCCCGCGCGCTCTCCGACCTCCTCGGCTGGGGGTTCCTGGTAGGGGAGGGGGTGCTGCTGATGAAGGACGGCTCGTTCCTGGCCGCCTACCGCGTCCGGGGCCGCGACCTCGCCTCCTCGACCGCGGGCGAAGTCGCGGCGCTGGCGGGCCACGTCGGGGCGGCGCTCGCCGCCTACGGCGACGGGTGGATGGTCCACGCCGACGCCGTCCGCCGCGAGGCCGTCGGGTACGCCCCGCGCGAGCGGTGCCATTTCCCCGACCCCGTGAGCGCGCTCGTCGACGAGACGCGCCGCGCGAGGTACACGGCGACCGCCGAGCACTACGAGACCGAGGCCGTCCTCTCGCTCACCTACACGCCGCCGCCCGGCCTCGTCGGCCGACTCCAGGGGGCCGTCGTCGCGGGCCGCGGCGAGCGCTCCGGCGTCGACTGGGGCCTGCTCCTCGGCCAGTTTGAGCGCGAGGCGCGGGGGCTCCGCGACCGGCTCTCGTCGGCGATGAGGGTCGAGCGGCTCGGGAGCGCGGACCTGCTCCGCCACCTCCACGAGTCGCTGACCGGACTGCCCCACGCCGTCGGTGTGCCGGGCCACGGGGCCTACCTCGACTACGCGCTCGCCGACCAGCCGTTCGTCGGTGGCTTCGAGCCGCGCGTCGGAGGCGAGCACGTCCGGGTCGTCGCCGTCCAGGGCTACCCGAACGCGACGCGCCCCGGCCTCGCCGACCCGCTCACGCGGCTGCCGTTCCCGTACCGCTGGTCCGTCCGGTTCCTGCCCTTCTCGCCCGCGACGGCGACGAAGGTGATCGGGAAGGCCCAACTCGGGTGGTTCCAAAAACGGCGCGGGGCGGGCGACTGGGTCCGCGACATGGCCTCGAAGGAGAAGCGCCAGGAGACCGAGATGGACCTCGCCTTCCAGGACGCGGGCGCGAGCCGGATGGTGCTCGACGCCGGGGCCGCGAGGGCGCGGAACACGGGCGGCGAGCTCCGCTTCGGGCACCTCACGGCCTGCGCCGTCGTGATGGCGGACGACCCCCGGTCGGCGAACGAGCGCGCGGCGGCGCTCCTCAAGGCCGTCCGCGACCTCGGGTTCACCGGCCGCGTCGAGGACGTGAACGCCGTCGACGCCTTCCTCGGCTCGCTGCCGGGCCACGGCCACGCCAACCTCCGCCGCCCCGTCCTCTCGACCGACAACGTCGTCGACGTCCTCCCGCTCACGGCCCCCTGGGGCGGGCACCGTGAGGTCCCGAGCGGACTGTTCCCCCCGCACAGCCCGCCGCTCCTCTGGGCCAGGACCGACGGCTCGACCCCGTTCCGGCTCTGCCTCCACGAGGGCGACGTCGGCCACACGCTCGTCGTCGGCGCGACCGGCGCAGGAAAGTCGGTCCTCGTCGGCCTCCTCCTCGCGCAGTGGCGGCGCTACGCCGGGGCGCGCACGGTGACCTTCGACGTCGGCTACAGCCACTACGTCTCGGGCCGGGCGATGGGGGCGGCGCACTACGACCTCGCCGGACCGCTCGCGGCAGGTACGCCCGTCGAGATGCAGCCGCTCCGGGACGTCGACCGGCCCGAGGTCCGGACGTGGGCCGTCGACTGGGTCGAGTCGCTCGTCGAGCTCCAGGGCGAGCGGCTCTCGCCCGACGAGCGGGGCCGCCTCGCCCACGCCGTCGGCCTCTTGGCGGATTCCCCGCCCGAGGACCGGACGCTCACGGCGCTCCTCGTCGGGCTGGGGTCCGAGCGTCTGCGGGCGCTCGTCCGGCCGTACACGCTCGAAGGCCCGTACGGACAGCTCTTCGACGCCGACCGCGATTCGTTTGGGTCCGCCAGTGGACCCGGTGGGGCAGGGGAGGGGGCCTCAGGCGTCCGGCACCAGGTCGTCGAGCTCTCGCACCTCGTCGGGATGTCGGACCGCGTGCTCGTCCCGGCGCTGACCTACCTGTTCCGCCGTGTCGAGGAGTCGCTCGACGGCTCCCCGACGCTCATCGTGATCGAGGAGGCCTGGGCCGCGCTCATGCACGGGCGGTTCGCCGTCCGGCTCCGCCAGTGGCTCCTCACGCTCCGGAAGCGGAACGCGGCCGTCGTCGTCGTGGCCCACAGCCCGGCCCAGTTCCGCGACCCGGCGGTCAAGGGCGCCCAGCTCCTCGTCGAGAGCTGCCCGACGCGGATCTTCCTCCCGAACCCCGACGCCGCCGAGCCCGACACGGCCGCGCTCTACCGCTGGCTGGGTTTGAACGAGGCCGAGGTCGCGCAGCTCGCGCGGGCGCGGAAGAAGCGGGACTACTACGTCCGCTCGCCGTCGGGCGCTCGGCTGTTCGACCTCGCGCTGGGGCCGCTCGAGATGGCGTTCCTCGGCACGCTCCCCGGCCGCTCGGCCGACGATACTGTCCGCGAGGCCGCGCGGCTGGCGGAGGCCGAGGGCGAGCGGTGGCCGGCCGCCTGGCTCCGGCTCTGCGGGCTCGACGCCGAGGCCTCAGCCCTCACGCCACTCTACGCAGCAAACGAGGTGACGGACTGAACGCGCGGCATGGGCGGGTTCTGCGGCGCCTTTGATCGACGGCGCCTTAGCGCTCCGTCGCGGCACGGAGCGCGCGGTCGAGGTCTCGCCACAGATCCTCCAAGGCCTCGATCCCCACGCTCAGGCGGAGCATCGAGGGCGGGAGGTGGTCCTGCCCTGGGATCGCCGCCCGCCGCTCCATCGTCGACTCGACGGCTCCCAGGCTCGTCGCGTGCTGGACCAACTCGACCCGCCGGCACACGGCGTCCGCGGCCTCGGCGTCGCCGACGACGTCGAACGAGATGACCGTCCCGAACCCCGTCGCCATCTGCCGCCGTGCGAGGTCGTGGCCGGGGTGGGCCGGGAGGCCGGGGTACCGGACGAGCCCGACCGAGGCGTGGCCGTCGAGCCGGCGCGCCAGCTCGAGCGCCGTCTCCTGCGCGCGCTCCAGCCGGAGCGCCATCGTTCGCGCGCCCCGGACCGCGAGAAACGCCTCCAGGGTGCCCGGCGTCGCCCCCGTCAGCTCCCGCGAGTGGCGGAGCGCGTCGGCCGTCGCCTCCGTGCGCGCCGTCGCCACGCCCATGAGGAGGTCGGAGTGGCCACCGAGGTGCTTCGTCGCCGACAGGACCGACACGTCAGCCCCGAGCGCGAGCGGGCGCTGGTTGAGCGGGGTCGCGAACGTGTTGTCCACGGCGAGGACCGACCCCTCCTTCCGGGGGGCGGCGCACACGGCCTCGACGTCGGCCACGACGAGGAGCGGGTTCGAGGGCGACTCCAGCCACACGAGGTCCGAGCGCCCGCACGCCTCCCGCCAGCCGTCCGTGTTGGCCACGCCGACCCGCTCGACGGTCCACCGGCCCCGCTTCCGGCCCGCCTCGGCGAGCCCGGCCGTGCCCTGGTAGCAGTCGTCGGGGATGGCGACGTGGGCGCCCGCCGGGAGTTGGTCGAACACGGCCGCGATCGCGCCCATCCCCGAGGCGAAGGCCACCGCGTGCCCGCCGTCGAGCCCTCCGACGACGTCCTCCAGCGCCTCCCACGTCGGCGTCCCGTCGTCGCGGGCGTACTCGTGCCGGGCGCCGAGGACAAAGTTCGAGGCCGGGACGAGCGGGGTGTTGAGCGGTCGGCCTGGGGCCGAAGGTCGACCGGCCATCACGAGCCACGAGGAGGGGGACAGGGAGGAGGGGTCGGCGTCAGCCATGAGACGAAGAGGTGGCGTCGACGAAAGCTACCGACCGCTACCGCGGGTGAGGTTTCGACGCTCCCAGTCGAGGCACGGTACGAGCCCTGATTCGACCACGGCGAGTCGAGGGACGGGCAGCTCAGCTGCAGGGGTGGTCGGCGAGGCAGGTTCCGAAGCCGCGCGGCAGGCGAAGGCCGAGGGCGAGGACTGGCCTGTGGTGGCTCCGCTCCTAGACGCCCTCGACGGCGGCCTGACGTGGACCGCCCCTCAGAGACGGGGGTGGCGTCAGGGCGAATCCTCCGCCGGGTGGTGGAAAATCAACCACTCACTGGTGGATATTCCACCATGATCCAGCGCAACGTCTCCCCGCAGCTCCGGGCCGCCCTCGCCGACACGCCCGTCGTCCTCCTCAACGGGGCCCGCCAGACGGGCAAGAGCACGCTCGCCCGCGCCCTCGCCCCCGACGCCTTCCCCGGAGGCCCCGCCGAGTACCGGACGCTCGACGACGCGACCGTGCTCGCCGCGGCGACCGACGACCCCGACGGCTACGTCCGGGGCCTGAGCGGCCCGGTCGTCCTCGACGAGGTCCAGCGGGCGCCGGACCTGTTCCGCGCCGTCAAGGCCGAGGTCGACCGCGACCGCCGTCCCGGCCGGTTCCTCCTGACGGGGTCGGCCGACGTCATGCTGCTCCCGGTCGCGTCGGAGTCGCTCGCGGGCCGGATGGAGGTCGTCACGCTCTGGCCCCTCTCGCAGGGCGAGGTCGAGGGCCGGGACGAGCGGTTCGTCGACGCCGTGTTCGCGGACGCGCTCCCCCCGACGCCCGCGGCCGACGGGGGCTCGGTCTGGGCCCGCCTCGTGCGGGGGGGCTACCCCGAGGCGGCCGAGCGCGACGACCCCGAGCGCCGGGAGCGGTGGTTCGAGTCCTACGTCACGACGATCCTCCAGCGCGACGTCCGCGACCTCGCCCGGATCGAGGGGCTCTCCGAGATGCCGCGGCTCCTCGCCCTCGTGGCCGCCCGGACGGCGACGCTCCTCAACGCGGCCGAGCTCTCGCGCTCGTCGGGGCTCCCGGCCTCGACGCTCAAGCGGTACCTCACCCTCCTCCAGGCCACGTTCCTCGTCCGCGAGCTCCCGGCGTGGTCCACGAACCGCTCGAAGCGGCTCGTCTAGTCGCCCAAGCTGCTCGTCGTCGACTCCGGGCTGGCGGCGCACCTGACGGGGTTCGAGGCGCCCGGCGACGGGGCCGTGGACCTCCCAGGGTTCCTGCTGGAGACGTTCGTCGTCGGCGAGCTCGCCAAGCAGGCCGGGTGGAACCGCCGCCGGGTCTCGCTCCACCACTACCGGACCCAGCGGGGCCGGGAGGTCGACGTCGTCCTGGAGGACCGGGCGGGCCGCGTCGTCGGCGTCGAGGTCAAGGCGTCGGGGTCGGTCTCGGGCCGGGACTTCCGGGGGCTCGAGTCGCTCCGCGACGAGCGACCGGAGGGGTTCCAGCGCGGCGTCGTGCTCTACACGGGGTCCGAGGTGGTCCCGTTCAGCGACGACCTCGCCGCCGTCCCGATGTCGGCCCTCTGGGAGTGGTAGGGCGGGGTGAGCCGCCACGGGCTCGGAGCGCGCTCTCGGGGTGACGCCCCTTCCACGAGACGCCCCCAGCCCCATGCTCCGGCTCAGCCTCCCCCTCCGCCTCGCCCGCATCCGCCGAGCGGCGACCCGCCGCTTCCACCTGCCCCGCTCGTTCGGCCTCGCGACGGTCCTCGCCCTCGTCGCCATCATGCCCGCCCAGGAGGCGAAGGCGCAGTGGGCGGTGATCGACCCGGCCCACATCGCGAAGTCGATCTACAACGGCCGCCAGATCCTCAACCAGCTCCAGGCCCAGCGCGACCAGCTCCTCGCCTTCCGCGAGAACGTCCGCAAGCTCCGCTCCTACAACGTCCGCGACGTCGGCGGCCTCATCGACCAGTTCGACCGGACCATCGTCTCGGGCGGCCAGCTCGCCTACACCTCGGCCGACCTCGCGCGGGAGTTCGACCGGACCTACCGGTCGTTCGACGTTAACGACCCGGCGGGCGAGGCCCGGCGCGTGCTGGAGGACCGGCTCTCGGGCTCGCTCAACACGCTCCGAGCGCTCCGCGAGCACGCCACCCAGCTTCAGACGTCGCGGCGTGACCTCCAGGGGTTCCAGTCCCAGATCCGCTCGGCCACGACGGCCCAGCAGATCGCCGAGCTCCAGGGGACCGTCCAGGCGTACCAGGCGCAGGAGACCCAGATGCTCCGGCAGGTCGTGATGCTCCAGGCCGACCAGGCGGCGCAGTCCGACGCCCGCGAGGCGGCCGTCCGGGCCTACGCCCGCGAGGTCGGACGGGCGCAGTCGGCTCGGAGCCGGGACTACGCGCGCCGGATGGGCGGGCGGGACTACGGGAGCCGCCCGGTCATCGACTGACCGCTCCGGTCCGGGTGACGGGGGGGCCGTCACCGCTGGCGTCTAGCGTCGGCGGCGATGGCCTTCCCGCTTCCGACCGACCCATGACCCGCCCCGCCCCGATCCCCATCCTCCTCGCCTGCCTCGTCGCCGTCGGCTGCGGTTCCGACGACGCGCCCAGCGCGGCGGCGCCCGCGGCCGTGACCGACGCCGTCGCCCACCTCCAGTCCTGCGTCGAAGACGCGCCGGACGAGCCGTGCGCGCCCGACCCGAACGCGGACGCGGCATACTGGACCGCTCAACAGGAGGCCCAGAGCGCGTCCTACCTCGACGCCGCCGAACTCTGTCTCCGAGCGGCCCTCGACGGGAAGGAGGCGGGCCGCGAGGGCGCCTGCGTCGACGTGTTCGAGGCCTACGTCGCCGAGGGCGTCCGCTCCGACCTCGGAGGTCGCCTCGACGAGGCCGAGGCCCGGCGCGGGTACGTGCGGGCTCGCGAGGCCATCCAACGACGCCGCGAGCAGCGACACATCGACGCGATGCGGTCCAACTCTGGCTCCGACGTCCCCCAGTCCATCGAGTAGCCCGTGACGCCCCTCCGACTCCGCAACGACTATCACTTGCGGCCCCACGCGCGCCGCTTGCTCGGAGGGGCCGGGCTCGCCGCGCTGGCCCTCGCCCTCGTCCCCGAGGCGGGCGCCCAGTCCCCGCCGCCGGAGGTGCTCGACACGATCGTCGAGGACTTCCGCACAGCGGCCGACTCGGCCCGCCCAGCCCTCCTCGCGATCGCGCGGGGGACGTTCGGGGTCCTCGCCGTCATCGAGATCGCGCTGAGCGGGCTGTTCTGGACGCTCCGCGCCGAGGGGCCGTACAAGGTGCTCACCGGGCTCGTCGTCAAGCTGGGGTGGCTCGCGTTCGCGTTCGGGCTCATCGCCACGTTCGACCGGTGGTTCCCCCCGGTCATCAACGGGTTCCTCGCGGCGGGGCAATCAGCCTCACCGGGCACGTTCAGTCCGGGCGAGGTGCTCGGGCTCGGAGTCCAGATCTCCATGTCGATGGTGGGCGCCATGTTCGAGGACCTCACAATCCTCGACGTGAGCGGTCCGACGCTGACGAACATCGTCCTCGTCGCCATCGCCGCGCTCGTGATGGAGGTGCTCTTCGCCGTCATCGCGGGGATGGTGGTCCTCGTGCTCGTGGAGGCCTTCCTGGTCCTCGCGTGCGGGTCGCTGGTCCTCGGGTTCGCGGCGTTCCGGGGGACGGCCTCACTGGCCGACCGGTTCGTGGCCTACGTGTTCTCAGTCGGGATCAAGCTGTTCATCCTCTTCCTCCTCGTCTCGGTGGGCATGGACATCGCCCAGGCGTGGCTCCCGATCATCCAGTCGAACCCGGGCGACGTCGCGCCGATGCTGGCGGTCCTCGGCGGCGCGATCACGTTCGCGCTCTTGGTGATCGTGCTGCCGTCGAAGGCGGCCTCGTTCCTCACGCGCGACTTCCAGCCCGGCTTCGTCAAGGCGCTCGCGTCCGTGTAGGGACGCCCCGCGGTTACGGGGCGGCGACGAAGAGGCGGAGCCACGCGGCGAAGAAGGGGTCCTCGAGCCGCACGCGGACTCCCCCCTGATGCTCCTCCTCACGGGCGACGCCGGCCTTGACGAGCGCGACGACGGCCGCCTGCATCGTACTGGGGGAGGATAGGTCGTACGCCCGGAGGAGGTCGCCGGAGTAGAGCCCGGTCCCCCCCTCGCGCGCGACGGCGAGGAGCGCCTGCTTCTGGGTCCGGCTGAGCCCGTTCCAGGTCTGGGTGTAGAACGGGTCGTCGCGGCTCACGAGCCGCTCGAGCGTCGCCCGGACGCGCTCGGCCGTCACGGGCTCGCCCGCCGCCAAGGCCTCGGCCCACGCCTCGTGGGCGAGCCGCTGGACGTTGTAGGGGACGTCCTCGGCGAGGTCGAGGACCGCCTCGACGGCGTCGTCGGACACGTTGAGCCCGGCGTTCGCGAAGCCCGACGCGAGGGCGGGGCGGAAGTCCTCGCGGGGCACGGGGCCGACGAAGAGCCGCGCGCCCAAGCGGTAGAACGGGCGGCTCTCGTCGCCGGTCATCTCGGCGAGCATCCGCGTCTTCGACCCCGCGAACACGTAGGCTACGTGGTCGTGGGACTGGACGGCGGCGCGGACCTGCCCCTCGGCGCTCACGCCGCCGTCCTCGACGAGGCGCTGGAACTCGTCGATCACCACAGCGACGGGGTGATCGACGGCCGCCGCCAGCGCGTCGAGGCCCGTGAGCGCGTCGGCGATGAGCGTGGGGTCGGGGCGACGCGCGTCCGCCGCGATTGAGGCCGAGAACGTGTCGGTGAGGGGGTTGTAGCTCAGCTGGGGGCGGAGCGCGCCGAACGCCTCCTGCACCTTGCGACCCGCTTTCTGGACCGGGCCGGTCAGCCGCTTCGCGCCGTCGGCGACGATCCTCTCGGCGAGAGCAGTGAGCGACGGGTAGCCTTCGGCGTTGTAACGGAGGACGACGGCGCCGTCGGACTCCGCCCGTTCACCGGCGGCGCGGAGGATGGACGTCTTGCCGAAGCGGCGCGGGCCGATGAGGAAGAGGCGCTCGCGCCCGAGGAGCGCACGGACGACGACGTCCACCTCATCCGTCCGGTCGACGATCTCGGTGGCAGAGAGCTCGCGGCCGAACTCGAAGGGGTTGGTCATGGATTACGCCGATCAACGTTACGTCAATCTACGTAACATCCAAGCGAATCCCTACCCCTAGGGCAACACGAGGGGGGAGGTGAGCCTCCAGAACGCGCGAGCGCGCTCACGTGGAAGAAGCCTCCCGCCGTCCATGCCGCTGCCCCGTCTCCGCCGACCATCCCGCAACGGGGCCGCCCTGGCGTCCGAGCGGACGCCGAAGGGCTGGGACTACGGCGCGAAGGAGTCGCCGGAGGTGCTCCGCGGCCGGTACGAGTTCCACCGCGCGTTCTCCGACCTCGCGAAGGGGAAGCGGAACTGGCAACTCGCGGCCTTCTTCGCCTTCGCCGTCCTCGCGCTCGCCGTCTTCGGGCTGGTGACGCTCGCGTCCCAGAGCCGGGTCGTCCCGTACGTCGTCGAGGTGGACCGGCTCGGCCGGGCCTCAGCGATCGCGCCCGCCGAGGCGGTCCCGGCCGTGGCCGACCGCGTCGTGACAGCGGCGCTCTCGGCGTTCGTCTCGAACATCCGGACGGTCTACGCCGACCCCGTCGCGCAGCGCGACGCCGTCTACCGGGCCTACGCCTACGTCGGCGGCGACGCGCGGGCGTTCCTGGAGGGCTACTTCTCGGACCCCCAGAACGACCCGCGCCGGCTCGGCAAGGGCGCGCGGCGGAGCGTCGAGGTGGTCGCCGTGCTCCCCGTGCCGGGGACGGCGGCCGACGGCGGACCGGGTCCCGGTGGGACCTACCGCGTGACGTGGAACGAGACCGAGTCGTCGCCCCAGCGCGGCGACACCGAACGGGCGTGGGAGGGCTACCTCTCGGTCGTGGTCGCCCCGCCGACGACGACGGAGGGCGTCGAGCGGAACCCGCTCGGCGTGTTCGTGACCGACCTCTCGTGGAGCCCACTCGCGGGCACCGGCGAGCCGGACGATGCCGACGAGCCCGCGGACGACGTGCCGCCCGCCGAGAGCCGCCAGCCCGACGAGCCCACACCGAGGGGCGTGCTCGCGCAGCCCCAGCCCGCCGATTCGACGCAGCCGTAGCCGTCTAGCGTCTAGACCCTAGCCCACCCGACCATGCGATTCCTCTCGCTCGCCCTCGCGCTCTTCTTCACCGCCTCCGCCTCGGCCCAGTCCGCGCCCGACCCGCCAGAGGCCCAGACCGTCGTGGGCCTCGCCCGCGCCTCTGGCGAGATCGAGGCGACTGAGCTTCCGGTCGGCCGGCCTGTCGGCGACGGGTTCGACGGCGGCGCCGTCGTCGTCACGGCGGGGGAGATGGAGGAGGCGCTCGGCGAGCTCGTCCGCGAGTACCAGCGGACGGGCCGCGCCCGCGTGCTCCGCCAGTCGGCCGTGTGGGTCTTCCCGTTCGGCCACACCCAGCCGGTGCTCGCGTGCGCCCCGCTCCGGGCGTCGGTCGTCGAACTCGAAGAGGGCGAGACGGTCCTCGGCGTCGTCGCCGGCGACACGGAGCGGTTCGCGGTCGACCTCGCGGCGACGGGCCGCTCGGGGCGGACCCCGCTCGTCGTCGTGAAGCCGCTGGCGTACGACGTGACGACGAACCTCGTGGTCTCGTCCGACCGCCGGGTCTACCACGTCACGCTCGACTCGGCGCCGCGCCCGAGCACGCAGCGGGGCAGGGGAGAGGACCTCAACCCCCAGGCCCGCTACGCGCGCCATGTCCGGTTCTACTACCCCGACGATCCGCCTCTCCGAGGCGGTACGCTGGCGGCGCTCGCCACCGAGGCCGCAACGGGCGCGACAGCACTCCGACCAACGGCGGCCTCTGGCGACGACGGTGCGGCCGTCTCGCTCAACGACCTCACGTTCGCCTACGAGTGGTCCGGCGACCCCGTGCTCCGCGAGCGCGTCGCGCGGGTCTTCGACGACGGCGCGCACACCTACGTCCAGCTCGCCCGTGGGCGGAGCGGGGAGGCGCCGGTGCTCTACGCCATCGGGCCGGACGGCTCGCGTGAGGTGCTCAACTACGCCTACCGCCCCGGCCGCGGCGGCGCCGGGACCTACGTGGCCGACCGCGTCCTCGACCGGGCCGACCTCGTGCTCGGGGCAACGGTGAAGAAGGGTCCGTTCGGGCTCTTCGGCCGCCGCCAGATCGAGCGGGCCGTCCGCATCGCCCGCGTCTCCCGCTAACTGCTGATCCCTGCCCCGATGGCCCACGATTCCTTCGACGACCTGGACGGCACCTCCGGCGAGCCGCCCCGTCACCCCGACCTGTCCGAGTTCGAGCTGAGCGCCGAGACGCCAGTGGCCGACGTGCCGCTGGCGGACGAGCCGTTCTCGTTCGACGACGACCCCGATCTCGGCGAGGCCCCGCGCGGCGACCTCCTCGCGGGGACCAACGACGACCGCTACGAGCCAGTCCGTGTCAACCGCCGCCTGGTGCTCGGCGGGCTCCTCATCGCGGGGGCCGCCGTGCTCCTGGGCCTCTTGGTGCTCTCGGGCGACCCGGACGCACAGGACCGCGACGTCGCCGGCGTCGAGCGGCCCGAGGCGGCCCCGCCCGACTTCCTGGAGAGGGGAGGGGAGGACCCGTACGCATTCGATGGCGACCCGTCGGCGCCCGCGCCCGAGGTCTACGCGGCCGACCCCTACACCGACCTGTACGGGCCGTCCTACGCCGCGCCCGCCTACACGCCCGACTACGGGACGTCGTCGGTCGGCCCCACCGTGTCGCCGTCCTACGGCGCGTCGCCTCAGCCCGTCGCCACGCGCGAGGAGCGCCTGTCGCCAGAGGCCGACGCCTTCGCGCGGGCGCTCGCCTCGCCGGTCGTTGCACGGACGGGCGCGCTCACGCTCGGTCCGGGCGCGGCACCCATCGACGACCCGGGCGCGATCCGACTTGACCCCGAGCTCCAGCGCGAAGTCGACGAGATCCGGCTCATCGCCGAGCAACTCGCGCCCGCCGCCAGCGGCCCGCCGGTCCCGAGCGAGCCGACGGCACAGGCCGTCGCCCTGCCGCCTCTCGCGGCTCCTGTGCCCCAGGAGCGTGGCGCGGTAAGCCCGGGTCCCGACACCCGCCGCGCGTTCGCTGAGCGCACCTCGGCGCTCGGGGAGGGCCGCTACGGCGTCCGCGTCCAGGTACCCGAGACGCCGTTCGTGCTCCAGGCCGGGACCATCATCCCGGCGGCGCTCGTGACGGGGATCGACTCCGAGTTGCCCGGCGCCGTCGTCGGCCAGGTCACGCGCGACGTGTACGACAGCCGGAGTCAGTACCACGTCCTCGTCCCGAAGGGGAGCCGCCTGGTTGGCGAGTACGACGACCAGATCGCGTACGGCCAGAACCGGGCGCTCGTGGCCTGGACGCGACTCGTCTTCCCCGACGGCCGCTCGGTCGCGCTCCCCGGCCTCGACGCGAAGGACCTCCGGGGCTATTCCGGGCTCCGGGGCCGCGTGGACCGCCACTTCGCGCAGACGTTCGGGTCGGCCGTGCTGCTCGCGACGGTCGGGGCGGGCGCCCAGCTCGCGCTGCCCGACGGGGGCGGCCGGGACTTCGCACAGAGCCCGCAGGAGGTGATCGCGGGCCAGATCGCCCTCGAGCTCTCGCGCGTCGCCTCGAAGGTCGTCGAGCGCGGCCTCGACGTGCAGCCGACGCTCCGGATCGCGCCGGGCCACCGGTTCACGGTGTTCCTCGCGCGCGACCTCGCGTTCACGGCACCCTACCGGACGGCCCCGGCCGAGCCCCGATTCACCCGGCCTCGCACCCCGCGCGCCCCGCACGGAGGGGCGGGCCGGTAGCGTGACCGACTCCGCCAGTCTGCCCGGATCGCGCTCGGGCGCCGCGCTCCTGGCGCTCCTCACGGTCCTCGTCGGTGTTGGGGGCGTCGTCGGGATGCACGCGCTCGCGTGGTACGCCGAGTTCCACCCGGCGCTCGGCGAGCCGATCTGGAGCGCCGACCCGCCCGCGTACGCGCTCCTGCTCGCCGTGGCGGCGGGCGCGCTCGGCGGCATCGGGCACACGCTCCTGGTAGACCGAAACCGGGGCGGGTGGGCACTCGTGCTCCTGCTCGTCGTGATGGCGCCCACGTTCATTGGGCCGATTTACGAGCCGTCGGACGGGGCGCGGTGGGTTGTCCAGGCGATCCGAACCCAGGGCGTGGCCTCGACGCCCGTCCAGGTCGCCGGATGGTCGTTCGGGGCGGCGTGGCTCGTCGCGACCGTCGCGATGGCCGTCCTCACGAGGCCCGAGCCGCGCGCGGCGTCGGACAGCCACGGATCGGCGGCGTGGGGCGACGGGGCCGAGTTGGCGGAGGCGACGACCGGCGCGCTCGTCGGCAGGGGAGAGGCCACGCGGCGCAAAAGGCCCGGCCCGCTCCTCCGCTACGACGGGCGGGGCCACCTCCTGACCGTCGCCCCGACGCGGGCGGGCAAGGGCGTCGGCGCCGTCGTCCCGAACCTCTTGAACCACGGCGGCTCAGTCGTCGTGACGGACCCGAAGGGCGAGAACTTCGCGCTCACGGCGGCCCACCGGCGCCAGAAGCTCGGCCAGCGCGTTGTCGGTCTCGACCCGTTCGGGCTGGCGGGGCGCCTCGGGCTCCCCGAGGCCGAACGTGAGGGGGCGCGTGCCGCGCTCAACTCGCTCGACCTCATCGACAGCGCGAGCCCCGACGCCGCCGACGACGCGGCCATGATCGCCGAAATGCTCGTCGTCCCGCAGAATGGTGGGGCGGAGGGCTCGTTCTGGGACGACGAGGCGAAGGCTCTCCTGGCGGGGCTCGTGCTCTACGTCGCCCTCACGCGCGTCGGCGCCGAGCGGTCGCTCCCCCACGTCCGCGAGCTGCTCACGCTCGCCCCCGACGCCTTCGACGACCTGCTCGTCACGATGGGTGGGCACCCGAACGCGACCGTCCGGCGGACCTCGAACCGGCTCCGCCAGAAGGCCGACCGCGAGCGGTCCGGCGTCGTCTCATCGGCCCAGAGCCACACGCACTTCCTCGACTCGCCCCGGATGGCGCGAGTACTGGGCGAGAGCACGTTCGACCCGGCTGACCTCGCCCGCGGCGGGCTGTCCGTGTACCTGATGGTGCCGCCCGACCGTCTCGACACGTTCTCGCGCTGGCTCCGGCTCGTCGTCGCGACCTCGCTCGTGGCCGTGACGCGATCCAGACCGGTCACCGTCGGCGGCGGGGCAGGGGAGGGGCGGGTGCTCTTCCTCTTGGACGAGTTCGCCCAGCTCGGCCCGATGGCGCCGGTCCGGCGGGCCGTCTCGCTCATGGCCGGCTACGGCGTCCAGGTGTGGCCCTTCCTCCAAGACCTCGGCCAGCTCAAACAGACGTACCCGAAGGACTGGGAGACGTTCGTCGCCAACACCGACGTCGTCCAAGCCTTCGGGACGACGGACCAGTTCACGGCCGAGTACCTCTCGAAGATGACCGGGACGCAGACCGTATTCTCGCACGGCGCGACGACGGGGAGGAGCCGGAGCCGGGGGAAGAGCCGGTCGTCGGGGCGGAGCGAAGGGTCCTCGATGTCCGAGCACGGCCGCCCGCTCCTGATGCCGGACGAGCTCCGGCTGATGGGCGACGACGAGCAGCTTCTCTTGGTACGCGGCCAGCGCCCCATCCGGTGCCGGAAGCTCCGGTTCTACGAGGACGCGGAGTTCAACGGGCTCTTAGCCTGAGCTCCTGAACGCGCGATTAACGGGGCTTGTCGCACCCCAGCCCAAATGCCGCGGCGCCGGGCACCCCCTGGCTCAGGTGACCACATCGGCAGCGTGAAGGGCGCGGACGCTGAGGAGGGGAACAGCCTCCGCCTTCCCCCGAAGCGCGACCGTCCCGACCGGCTCCGCCACCAAGCCGTCGGGGAGTCGGTCGGGGTGCCCGAGCACGTCGGCCGCCGCCTCCGAGACGAGGAGCTTAGCCCTGAGCGGTCGGCACGCCCCAACGATTCGGGCCGCTGTGTTAACAGTGTCGCCTGTGTGCACGATGTCCTTCTTGACGTCGCCGACCTCCGCCGTCACCACCGGTCCGGAATGGACGCCTGCCTTGAACGTCGGGACGACGCCATACCGGGACTCGTAGTGCGCGCGCCGCGAGTCGAGGCGCGCTTGGAGCAACCTGAACGTGAGGACCGCGTCGCCGGCCGGCCGGCCGGCTCGGACCGGCCAAGTGATCACCACCTCGTCCCCCACGTACTGGTAGATCTCCCCGCGCGTGGCGAGGACGGGCTCGGCCACGTCGAGGAAGAAGTCGTTCTTGAGGTCGTGGAACGCGGCCGGGCCGAGGCGCTCTGCGAGCCCCGTAGAATCGGTGAGGTCAACGAAGAGGAAGACCCGGTCCTCCATGACGGGCCGGGCGTACCGCCCGACGAAGAGAGCGAACTGGGTCCCCGGCCCGAGCATCAGTCGCACCTGCCGGAAGTAGTTCCCGAGCAGGCTCGAGACCAAGATCAGAGCCAAGAGGAGGAGCACCCCTCGCGACCCGATGGCACGAGCGAACGTGGGGTCCCCCATGGCGGTGACGACCGAGACCCCCGTTTCCTCGGCCGCTAAGAGGGCTCCGGTGAGGACGATCGTCGCGAACGGCACGGCGGTGTAGAAGGCGACCCGCGCGAGGAGCAGGAGGGGAGAGGTCGTCCGCCGTGCGATTCGTGGGAGGAGGGTGAGCTCGAACTCGGCGGAGAGCAGGCCGAACACGACGCCGAGCGAGGCGGTGAGCCCCGGCC
Source organism: Rubrivirga sp. (assembly GCA_964229475.1). Lineage (GTDB taxonomy): Bacteria > Bacteroidota > Rhodothermia > Rhodothermales > Rubricoccaceae > Rubrivirga. Next base: position 9,845 of record CAXRFJ010000471.1, on the reverse strand, counting down.
CCGCCGGCACCAGCTGGACTTCGAAACGGGTGAGCAGGCTCAACAGCCACGTCGTCAAAACCCAGAACCCGACGCTGCCCAGGGTGAACCGGACTCGACGGCGAAACGGGGACCACGACGAGCGCACGGTTACCGGACGGCGGGCGCCGCCCCCGATGCAGCGTCGGTCGCCCCATCAGACGGAGTCGAGATTCTGCCGAGGCCCAGGAACACGAGGGCGGCCACCGTGAGCGGCCCGTAGAACAGGACGAGCCGCCACGCCGCCGTCGCCAGCCCAAGGACGTCGGCGGGCACGAACGGCGCGTACAGCGCGGCGAAGGCGGCTTCTGCTCCGCCGGCCGCGCCGGGAGTCGGGACGACGGACATGAGCGTGAACGTGGCCCACTGGAGCGCCCACGAGAGGACGGGCCGGACCGGCGCGCCGAGGAAGGCGAGGAGGGCCGCGGCGACGGAGTACCGCGCCGCCCACTGGACGGCCGCGAGCGCGAGGCCGACGGCGAACCGGGCCCGCCCCCGGCGGGCGACGAGGGCCGCAGCGTGCCGGGCGTCCGCGACGGGCCGCCGGAGCCGCCGTCGGACGCGGGCCGCCAGCCGACGGGGGCCTCGCCCCAGCGCTCCGCGGGAGCCGGCGAGGGTCAGCGCTCCTGCGCCGAGCGCGGCCCCTGCGAGTCCGAGGAGGACCGGGGCGAGCCCCATCCCGGCCCCGGCCAGCGCGGTACGGAGCGCTGGGGCCTCGGCCGCCACCGCCGCCGTGAGAGCGCCGGGGAGCGCGACGGCCGTGAACACCGCGTTCTCGGCGGCCACGACGACCAACAAGGTCCCGGCGGCCCCGGCGGGGAGACCCCGGCGGGAGAGGAGCGCCCACTTCAGCGCGCCCCCGCCCGACCCCGTCGGCGTCACGACCGAGCCGACCATCCCGCCCAGGACGGCCCGGAGCGCGGGGGCGAACCGGACGGGGTGGCCGAGGAACGACGTCCAGAGCTGGACCCGCAGGGTGGCCGTGACCCACGGGACCAGGGCGAGCCCCCCGGCCACGACGAGCGGGGCAAGCGGGAGCCCGGCCGTTGCGGCGAGGACGTGCTGGTCCGTCGTCAGCAGGGCGAGGGCCACGTTCCCCACCACGCCGAGCGGGACGGCGACGGCGGCGGCGCGCAAGACGCGGCGGAGGGCGGGGGACGACGGCATCAGAGCGTGGTGGGCACGCAGGCATCCGCATGGTAGGCGTCGAGTGCACGAGCGCGGCGGGGGGCGAGGTGGGGGGGCGCCCCGGCCCGAGTGTACAGGTCGAGGAGCCGGTCGAACGTGGCGTCCCACGAGAACCGGGCCTCGACGTGCGCCCGGGCCCGGCGCCCCATGGCCAGCCGGCCGTCGGCGACCACGGCCTCAACGTTCGCCGCCAGGGCGGCCACGTCCCCGACCGGCCCGAGCCGGCCGAGCCCCTCGGGGACCCGGTCGACCATGGCCCCCGAGGCCACGCCGACGACCGGGAGCCCGGATGCCTGGGCCTCGACGACCGAGATCCCGAACGTCTCGAACGGCATGGCCGAGACGTACACGTCGGCCGACGCGAGAAGCCGGGCGTAGGCGTCGCGGTCGGCCTCGAACCCGAGCACGTGGACGCGCGGGTCGGCGAGGGCCTCAATCTGCCCCCTCTGGGGGCCGTCCCCCACGACGGCGAGGTGGGCGCCGAGGCTCGTGGGTAGGCGTCGGAACGCCTGGACCACTTCGAGCGGCCGCTTCTCCCCGTCGAGCCGCCCGGCGTAGACGAGGAGCGGGTTCTCGCGCCGGACGCCGAGCTCCGCACGGAGGGCCCCGTCGCGGTGGCGCGGGTGGAACCGGTCGAGGTCGACGCCGAGCGGGAGCACGTCGCTCTCGACCCCGAGCGCGGCCAACTTGGCCTGGTACGTCGGCGACAGGGTGTAGACCGCGTCGAACCGGGGGTAGAGCCGCGCGGCGTACCGGTACGCCACCGCCGCCGCCCACCGCCCGGCCCGGCCGCCGAGCGCGCCCCCGCCGAGCGCGCCCCCGACGAGCGGGGCGACGTAGGCCTCGGGGAAGTCGGTCCGGTACCCCCCGACGACGACGCACGAGGGGTCCACGTCGCGGCGGTGCCGGAGCGCGGCCCACGGGAGGTTGTAGGCGCACTGGCACTCGACGACGTCCGGGCGCTCGGCGGACAGGAGCCGCCGGACGTGGCCGTTCCGGAGGAGGAGCCGGTAGGCCGGCGAGCCCGGGACCGGCGGGGACTTCACGTAGTGCGTCACGTGCCGCCCGTCCCGGACGGAGGCGTCGTCGGGCCCCGGCACGACGAGGACGTGGCGGGCATCGGTGTGGGCGTCGAGCCACGCCCGCTTGGCGTGGAGGTACGTCCGGATTCCGCCGCCGGTGGGCGCGTAGGACTGCGTGAGGTCGCAGACCGTGGAGACGGACTCCGCCATGGTGATCTGGAGCAGGTGGGGAGAGGGGAGGCTGAGCTGCGATGTTCCGGCCGCCCACGGTTAGGGGCACGGTGTGCGGGGGGTTACGGCACGGGGGCGGCGCCCGCCCCGACGTGCCCCTCAGACGTAGGGGCGCTACCTGCGGGGGGTGCCTCCACCGACCGAGCCAGAAGGCCCCCCACACGCTCGCGGTCCACGACAAGGCGCGCCGATCGGTCGTACGTGACGTAGTTCCAGGCCCAGTTGACGAAGACGTTGAGCCGGTTGCGGAAGCCGACGAGGAGGAACAGGTGGAGCCACACCCAGGCCTGCCAGGCCAGCCAGCCGCGGAGGCGCCGCCCTCCGGGGAGTTGAGCGACCGCGGCGCCACGACCGATCGTCGCCATGGTGCCCTTGTCCCGGTAGCGGAACGGCTCCAGTGAGGGGCGTCGGCCCCGTGCCTCGTCGGCGATCCGGGAGGCGACGTACCGGGCCTGCTGCTGGGCGACCGGAGCGAGTTGGGGGAGGGTCTCGGCGCCCGGACCGGTCCCGGCCGCGATGTCACCGATGGCGTAGACCCCGTCGTGCCCCTGGACGACGAGCGAGCGGGTGACCTCGATCCGGCCGCCCCGCGTCTGGGGGAGGCCCAGGGCGCCGGCCAGGCCGGCCGCCTTGACACCTGCGACCCATACGACCGTTTGGGTGGGGATCGACGCGCCGTCCACCACGGCCGCAGTCGCCCGCCCGGGGCCGTCGTTTGCGGCCTCCCCTTCGATCCGGTCGACGGTCGCTCCGAGGAGGAGCTCGACGCCGCGCTCGCGGATCTCGCGGGCGGCGTACGCCCGAAGATCCTCGGTATAGGACCGGAGGACGGCCTTCTCGCGCTCGACCAGGAGCACCCTCGCGGCCGAAACGTCGAGTTCCGGGAAGTCGTCGGCGAAGACGCGGTCGATCAGCTCCCGGAGGGCAACCGACATCTCGACCCCCGTCGCCCCCCCCCCGACGACCACGAACGTGAGCGCCCCCCGCTCGATCTCGTCGGGGTTGAGGGCGACCCGCTCGAACCGCCGGATGACGTGGCCCCGTAGCGCGACGGCCTCTTCGAGGTGCTTCAGCCCGAAGCAGAACCGCTCAGCGCCCGGCACGCCGAAACTGGCCGTCTCGGCGCCGGCGGCGATGACGAGCCGGTCGAACGGGATCGGGGCCCCCTCTGCAGTGAGGAGCGCTCGCGCTTCCCAGTCGACGCCGACGGCCTCAGCCATGCGGAATCGGACGTTCGGCTGCTTGTGAAACACGCCTCGAACGGCGTGGGCGATCGCCTCGGTCTCGAGCGCGCTCGTCGCGACCTGGTACAGCAGGGGCTGGAACAGGTGGTAGTTCGAGCGGTCGACGAGCGTGACCTCGACGGGCGCGCGGCCCAGCGCCTGCGCGAGGCGGAGGCCCCCGAACCCCGCCCCGACGCAGACGACGCGGAGTGAGGGCTCGCCGGGCGGGGTGTCCGTGCGGCGGGCGCGGCGGAGGGCTGTGGCTCCGAGCACGACGAGCCCGAGGACGAGGGCGGCGAGAAGAAGCGGGTGATCCATCGGATAAGGCAGAGCTTCGTTGCAGGGGGGCGAGCGCCGTGGCGTGCGGGTCCAGCGGGGTGCGGTGGTCCGAGGGCTACTCGGGTGGGAGGGGGTGCACGGCGGTCGCCGGGGGCCCGGTCGACCGGCGACACGGGAGGGGGTCTCGGGGGGCTCGTCGGGGAAGGCCCGAGAGTAGCGGAGGGCGTGATCCGCCTCGCCGACGTCGAAGGTCTCCGTTCGGGGTGGCACGAGGGCCCCCACCCACTCCGTTGCCCAGGCGGCCCACTCTCCACCTCCGAGCACCGCCGCACGGACCACGGCCCCCGGCACCGCCAGCGGGCGGACCGTCGGGACGTCGGGGACCGGTCCGTCGGCCCCGGACACGTCGAGCAAGACCGACACGCGCCCGTGCGTCCGCGAGACCCCATCGAGGAGCCGCCAGAGCTCACGGACGTCCCCGGCGTCGACCGCGCCGACGAGGGCGACCGGGTAGACGAGCAGGAACTCGGTCGGTCGTTCTTGGACCACGGACCTGGGTGGCAACTGTGCGCCGGGGGGGGCGTCCCCCCCGGCGCGTTCGCCCCCGGCTCGGCTTACAGGCCGACGCCGAGGGTGACCTGGAAGACCCCGCTTTTCGCGTCGGGCGCCTCGGCGAGCCCGAGGGAGTCCTCGTCGAACACGTCGGTGAGCCCGAACGTGTAGCGGCCGTCGAGGGTAACCTTCCCGGCGGCCGGGAGCCGAACGTCGAACCCGCCCCCGACCACGACGCCGACGTCGATGTCTTCGAGGGCGTCCTCGAAGCCGTCGTCCTCGGCGAGGTCCGCGTCGCTGTCGCCGACCTCGACGCCGAACTCGCGGGTCGCAGAGAGGACGACGCCGAGCGACGGTCCCGCGTAGAGGTGAGGCGAGGCCGCCCCCTGCATCGGGACGTTGAGACGGACGAGGAACGGGATTTCGAGCGCGTGGACCCGGATTTCCTCCTCGATGTCCGCGCCGAACGGGCTCTGGCCGCCGTCCGCGTCGACCGACGTACCGCGCTGGACGTAGAGGACCTCGGGCTGAAGGGCGAGGATCGGGTTGACGTTGAGCGTCGCGACGAGCCCGCCGGCGAAGCCCGGCTTATACCCGGCTTCCTCGACGGCGTCGCCGGTGAGCGTCGCGACCGAGACCCCCGCCCGGGCGCCGGCGGAAACGCGCGGCTGACCGGGGTAGAGGGTCGTGAATCCGCCCTGGGCTCGGGCCGGAGAGCCGAGACCGAACGCGGCTACGGCGAGTGCGATGGCGAAGAGGGGTCGGGTTTGAGAGATTGAGCGGTGCATAGCTGGCCCCGTTGGGGGTGGCTGTGTGAAACGGGCGGGCGCGCCGCGGTGTCTGGGGTCCAACCGGGACCCGCGGTCGCGCCCGTTCCTGGGGGGAGGATCCCCGCAGAGGTGGAGGGGCTGCGCCTGCCGGGCGCCGACCCGTTCCGGGCCGGGGGCGGCGCGTGGACGGCCTCGGTCAGGGGGGCCGCCCGAGGGGGAGGCCGTCAAAAACGAGCGCCGTCAGGACGTCGGCGAGCTCGCCCGGGGAGAGGTCGCGCGCGCAAGCGGGGACGGCCGGCCCGAGGCCGAGGGCGGTCAGCGCCCCGAAGAGTGTGACGAGGAGGTGGTAGGCGGCAAGGCGGACCGGGACCTCCCCGGTCCCGCCAGCGGCCTCGAGCGCTGGGACCACGACATCGAGGAACTCCCCCGTGAGCCTTTCGAGACGGGCCGCGACGGGGCCGGCCTCGGGGTCCAACAGCAGCCGCGGGACCTCCAAGGTTTGAAACCGGAGCAGCTCGGCGTTCTCCCGGAAGTAGGTCGCGACGGCGAGCGCGAGCGTCCAGTACCGATACCGGACGGTCCCCTCGCCCTCGACGAACGACCGGACGACGAGTGCGCGGAGGCGTTCAACGTGGTCCTCGACGAGGGCGGCGAGGAGCCCGGCTTTCCCGCCTTCGACGTAGTTGTAGATCGTTCCCTTGCCCACGCGGGCGCGTGCGGCGATCTCATCGACCGTCGTGCCCTCGTAGCCCCGTTCGGCGAAGGCGGACCGGGCCGCGCTCAGGATCGCTTCTCGGAGCGCTTCGTGGGCTCGGCGCTTCCAGAGGGGAACGGGTTCCGATGGGTCCATTAGGCGAATTAGGCTCCGATAGGGGCCCGGAGCCACTCCTGCGCACGGTGCCAGTCCTTGCCGAAGTGGAAGACGGAGACGGGGAGTGCGTCGTCGAGCGCGTCGACCCTGGGTCGTACGCCCGGGTCCCCCGTCACGGCGACCCGGTCGATGGCGTCGGCGAGCGGAGGCGTGGTCAGGGCCCGGACGATCCGTTCCTGGTCGCCATATGAGAGCCGGTCGACGACATCGTCGACGATGAGCTGGAGCCGGTACGGTCCGTCCTCGGCCCACCGGAGCAGGTCCCGGAGGAACGCCGTGACCTGCTCGGTCGTGACGGAGCCCGTGAAGTAGGCCGCGCAGACGCGGTCGCCTTCGGAGGAGGTCGAGCCGTACATGGCGGGGGCGGTTAGTCGAGGACGGGGGCGGGCGCGGGGTGCGTCTCGGCTCGGCGGGTGGTGGCCCGGCCCTCCGTCCGGCCGCCGAGCTTCGCGCGCACCCACGCGCCCATGTCGTCGAAGTAGGTGTAGGCCACTGGGACCACGATGAGCGTGAGGATGGTGGACGAGATGAGGCCGCCGATGACGGCGCGCGACATCGGCGCCCGGAACCCACCGCCCTCGCCCAGCGCGAGCGCGCTCGGGAGCATCCCCGCGATCATGGCCAGCGTCGTCATTACGATCGGACGGAGCCGGACCTGCCCGGCCTCGACGAGCGCCCGGAACCGGTCCGTCCCCGCGCGCCGCCGCTCGTTCGCGTTGTCGACGAGCAGGATCGCGTTCTTCACCACGAGGCCGAAGAGGAGGATCACCCCGATCATCGACATCATGTTGAGCGTGTCGTTCGTGACGAGGAGCGCCACGAGCACGCCGATGAGCGAGAGCGGCAGCGAGGCCATGATGGCGAACGGCTGCGCGACCGACTCGAACTGCGAGGCCAGGATGAGGAAGATGAGGATGATGGCGAGGAGGAGGGCCTGGAGCACGTTGCCGGTCGTCTCGGCGAGCTGCTCCGTCTCGCCCCCGAAGCCGACGGTGTAGCCGGCCGGGATGTCTACCTGGTCGAGGCGCGCCTGGATGGCGGCGGTGGCCTCGCTCACGGAGAGACCCGGCGCCGGGCTCCCTGAGATGGTCGCCGTGCGCTGGAGGTCGCTCCGGTCGATCTGGGAAGGGGCCGTGCCCTCTTCGATGCGCGCGATCTGGCTGAGGGGGACGACCCCTCCTGCCGGGGTCGCGATCGGGAGCCGGGCGACGTCCTCGACCGACTGGCGGAGGGCGGGCGCGACCTGGACGACCACGTCGCGCTCTTCGCCCGTCGGGTCCTGCCACGTCGTGACGTCCTGGCCGGCAAGGACCGGACGGACGGTCCCGGCCACCTGCCCGACCGTGAGCCCGAGCTCGTTGGCCACGTCGCGGTCGACGTCGATCCGGTACTCGGGGCGCGGCTGGCCCAGCGAGTTCTGGACGTCGACGACGTCGGGGAGGGCCGCAACCTCAGCCTCGACGCGGGCGGCGAGCGCCTGGAGACCCTCCACGTCGGGTCCGCGGACCTCGACGGCGAGCGGGGCCGCCGCGCCCCCCAGGGCGCCGGCGTCGAGGACCGACGAGGTCACGCCGAAGATGGGCGCCAGCGCCTCGCGGGCCGCCGCCTGGACCTCCTGCTGCGTGGCGTCCCGCTCGCCCGCTCCGACGAGCGACACGAACGCCTCGCCCGAGGTGACCGTCCCGGTCTGGCCGGCGCCGACGGTGGTGTACGTGTAGTCGACGCCGTCGAGCGCGCGGAGGGTGGCCCCGATCTGCTCGGCCTTGTCGCGGGTAAAAGCCAGGCTCGATCCGTCCGGCGTCTCGAACTGGACCACGAACTGGCTTTGGTCTTGGGGCGGGAGGAACCCGCCGCCGATGAGCGGGAACAGGAAGAAGCTCCCGACGAGCAGGCCCGTGGCCCCGAAGATCGTCGCCTTGCGGTGGTTCAGCGCCCACTCGATGACTCCGGAGTACTTGAGCGCCGTCCGGTCGAACCAGCGGTTGAACGCCGAGATGCCGCGCTTGAGCGGGTTCTTCGACGGCGCGTGGCCGCCCTCGACGTGCGGGTCTACGCCCCAGTGGGCCGCCATCATCGGGGTCAGCGTGAACGCGACGAAGAGCGAGACGAGGACGGCGAAGGCGACCGTCAGGCCGAACTGGAACATGAACCGCCCGATGATCCCGCCCATGAACGCGACCGGCACGAAGACGGCCACGATGGACAGCGTCGTCGCCATGACGGCGAGGAAGATCTCCTGCGTCCCGTCCCCGGCCGCGGCGAAGTAGCCCTTCCCCATCTCGCGGTGCCGCACGACGTTCTCGATGACCACGATGGCGTCGTCGATGAGGATGCCGATCGAGAGCGAGAGCGCGAGGAGCGAGACGATGTTGAGCGTGAACCCGAGCGCGCCCATCAGCATGAACGCGGCGATGACCGAGACCGGGAGCGCGAGCGCCGTGATGACGGTGGCCTTCCCGTCGTTGAGGAAGAGCATGACGATCACGACCGTCAGGATGGCGCCGAGCACGAGCTCGAGCAGCGTGTCGTTGACCGAGTGCTCGATCGACGTCGCGTTGTTGCGGATGACCTGGAGCTGCGTCCCCGCGGGGAGCTCCGCCTGGGTCTCCTCGACGGCCTCGATCACGCCCTCGGCCACCGCGACCGTGTTGGCCCCCGACACCTTGAGGATGTTGAGGGCCACGGCCCGCGCGCCGTCCACGAGCGCGACCGACCGCTCCTCCTCGGTCGCGTCCTGGACCGACGCCACGTCGCCGAGGCGGATCGGTGTGCCGCCGCGGTTGGCGACGACGATCTCGCCGAACTGGCGGGGGTCCTCGATCCGTCCGACCACGCGGACGAGCTGCTCGCCCGTCCCGCGCTCGACGCGGCCGGCCGGGACCTCGAGGTTCTGGAGCTGGAGCGCCTGGATCACCTCGTTCACACTTACGCCCTGGGCCTGGAGCCGCTCGGGGTCGACGTCGACGCGGATCTCCCGGGCGAGGCCGCCGGCCAACTGGACCTCGCCGACGCCCGGGACGGCCTCCAGCGTCCGCCGGATGTCCTCGTCGGCGAGCGCGGTGAGGTCCTGGATCGGCGTCTCGCTCGACGAGACCGCCAGCGAGACGATCGGCTGGGCCGACGGGTCGAACGTCTGGACGATGGGCTCCTCGATGTCGGCCGGGAGCTCGGCGCGGACCGTCGAGATCTTGGCGCGGACGTCGTTGGCCGCGTCGTCGGCGTCGCGGTCGAGGTCGAACTCGACGATGACCTGGGAGACGCCCTCCAGCGACACCGACGTGATACCGTCGACGCCCTGGACGGGGTTGAACGCCTGCTCCAGCCGCTCCGAGACCTCGCGCTCGATGGTCTCCGGGCTCGCGCCGGGGTACACCGTCGTGACGGTGACGACCGGGATCTCGACGTCCGGGTACTGGTCGATGGGCAGGCCGCGCAGCGCGAACAGCCCGAGCACGACGAGCCCGAGCATGATCATGGACGTGAACACGGGCCGCCGGATGGCGACGCCGCTCAGGCCGGAGAACCGCGACGGGTCCTCGGCGGCCGCGTCGGCGGCTGGGTCGGGGACCTCGGCGGCGCGGTAGCCGGGGTCGTCCGGGAGGCCGTCGCCGTGGGGGCGGGGGATGCGGGATTCGCTCATGGCGTGTGGGGAGCGTCGTCCGGGGGGACTTGTCGCGGTCGGGGGTGGGGG
>CAXRFJ010000470.1:0-7676 GCA_964229475.1 Rubrivirga sp. | reverse complement strand
TCCCGTCGAGCGTCGCGAACGGCGCGCCGCTCGTGTAGAGGTCGTTCGCCCCGATCGACGCGAACGGCGACGCCGGCTGGAGCTGGCGGAAGACCCGCCCGCCACCGTCGGCCACGAGGAGGTTGTTCTCGAGCTCGTGCTCGCTGCCCCCGTTCGAGTGGTACACCGCGTTGCCGACGTCGGCCGACGACGTCCGGGCCGTGTTGTGGACGAACCGGAGGTGCTCCGTGTTGTCCGTCTGGACGGCGACCGCCTTGGCGGCGAAGAACGAGTTCTCGACCCGCCCCGGGTCGGCCGCCGTGCCCGCGACGCCGGAGAGCAGGAGCGCCCGGCCCGTGCTGTTCCCGTTCGGGATCGAGATCTCCGCGTCGCGGATCGTCGCGCCGTCCCCGCTGAACAGGGCGATCCCGTCCGTCGTCGGGGCGACGGACGTGAGCACGACGTCCTCGAGGGTCACGGCGTCCTGCCAGTGGAGTTCGACGCCGGCCGCCATCGGGTCCGTAAAGACGGAGTTCGTCATCGTGAAGCCGGTCCCGCGGTTCAGGACCGACGGGTCGAGGAGGACGCCGTACGAGCCGTCGACGAACGCGGTGTTCACGACCTCGAGGTCGGTCAGCGCGCCCTCCGACCCGATCAGCGCGGCCTCGTCGGCGAGCGTGCCCGTCCTCCCGACGAAGATCCCCGCATCGATGCGCAGGCCCGTCACGTCGCCCATGATCGAGACGGCCTGCCCGAAGGGGGCCGTCCCGCCGGACGTGTCGACGCCGAGGCCGAAGAGGGTGACGTAGTCGGCGCCCTCGACCCGGACGGCCCCGTTCGAGGCCGCGTCGGTGGCGGAATACGGGAGGGTGCCGCCGTGGGCGGTGTTGAAGACCGTGAGCCGGCTCGTCGGCGAGCCCCCGTCGTACTCGCGGACCGTGAGCGGGTAGCCCCCGAAGTCCTCGTACGTCCAGAGCCCCGTGGCCCCGCTGATGCCGAGGTAGTGGACGGCGTCGAGCGCCTCCTGGAGCGTGGCGAAGTCGACCGGGTCGCCGGGGTTCGGCGGCACGCCGACCCAGTACTCGCCTTCCATCGGGGCGAGCTGCGTGGCCTCGTCGGCCCCGATGGTCGGGTTGACGGGGTTGCGCGACTCGCCGTCGAAGTCGGTCGCGACGCCGGTGCCCGGGACGCCCGCGAGGCGGGGGTCGCCGTCGGAGGCGCCGCCGAGGGGGAGGTCGCCCTGGCCGGCGTTCTGGACCGACACGTTGACCGAGCGCGAGCGCGCGGCGAGGCCGGAGGCCGCCTGCCACGCGGCGAGATCCGCGTAGCTGGTCCCGTCCAGGGCGACGAGCGCCGGGCCGGCGACGGTGTGGTAGACGTTGCCGTCGGCCGCGAGGAGGTTGCCCGCCTCGAACAGCTCGAGGGCCGGGCCGCTGGTGGCGCTCGTGAGGACGTTGTTGGTCAGCTCCACGACCTCGTCGCTGCTGCCGACGACCCAGAGCGGCGTCGCGTTCGTGCCGCTCGCGTAGAGCGAGTTGTGGACGATGCGGATGCCCGTGACGCCCGTCCCGAGCAGCACGGGGCGGTCGGCGCGGACGAAGTTGTTGGCGAGGAGGGCGACGCCGGACGCGTCCGCATCGGAGCCGTCCATGTGCACGCCGAAGGTGCGGATCCCGGTCAGAGCGATCTGGTTGCCGGTGATCGTGAACCCCTTGTTGTAGGCGATGAAGATCGCCTGCAGGTCGTCGTTGGACCCCGAGAACGTGTTGCCCTCGATCACGACGCCGTCGGGCCGGTGCACGAAGAACCCGTACCGCGTCTGATCCTCGAACGTGTTGCCCGAGATGTCCCAGGCATCGTTCGCCGTTGAGCCGGAGAATGGTTCGACGACATGGACGCCCGCCCAGCCGCCGGTGAACGTGGACCCCGAGATCGAGAGACGGTCGTGGCCGCCGACGTCGCCCCAGATGAGGGCCCGCTCGTCCATTCCCCCGACGAAGGTGGAGCCGATGAACGTCGAGTTCAGGATGGTCACGTCGTCGGCGCCGAGCCCGTCGACCCCCAGGTCGAGTTCGAGGATGCGGCCGTCGATGCCCGCCGCGCTCGCGTCGAAGACGAGGCTGTTCAGCTCGACGTGGTCGAGGCCGCGCAGGCGGAGCGTCCAGTTGGTCCCCGAGGCGGCACCCGAGACCAGCACCGGCTTGTTAAGCGGGTTGGCGCCGCGGATGGCGAGGAGCGCCGAGGCGGGGTCGCTCGCCGCCGGGCCGACGCGGATCGTGGGGGGCAGCGACTCGCGGAACGTGAACGTGCCCGCGCGGATGCGGAACGTGACCGGCCCCTTCATGCCGCGCATCTTGAGCGCGTCGAACGCCTCGGCCGGGTCGAGGAAGGAGGGCGACGTCCCGGCGACGGCGTAGTAGCCGCTCGGGGCGTCGGCGTTGTCGAGCGGCGGGAGCGGCGTGCCCTCGTCGGCGCCCATCTTCGGGTTGTAGGCATCGCGCGCGTCGCCGTCGATGTCAGTCGTGACGGCGGCGAACGGGACGCCGATCAGGGACAGGTCGTCGAGCGAGGACCCGCCCAGGTGGAGGTCCGGGGCGCCCGGCGGCGGGTCGGCGAAGGTGACGGCCACGTCGACGGAGTTGGCGTCGAGCCCGGTCCCCGACTGGAAGGCGCTCAGCGACGCGTAGCCGGAGCCGTCGAAGCCCAGGTAGGTGCCGCCGACCGACGTGTAGAGGTTGTTGGTGTCGGAGGCCTCGATCTGACCGCCCGGCGCGCGGAGCGCGAACCCGCCCGCGTCGTCGACCAGGATGTTGTTGGCCAGGACGACGTCGTTGACCACACCACTGTCTTTGACGAAAAGGGCGGATGCCGAGGTCGCCCCCTGCGCGATGATGGCCGTGTTGTGGACCACGTCCACGTCGCCGTACTCGAGGTAGATCGCCGCCGTGCCGTCGCTCCGCAGCGCGACCGTGTTGTTCGCCATCAGCCGCTGCGTGGTCGACGTGGACCCGAGCCAGATGCCGACGTCACCGATGGAGAGATCGACCTCGTTGCCCGTGATCCGGGTCAGACTGGACCCCGACCCCGAGCCCCACACGTAGATGCCTCGGTAGCTCGCATTCGACGCGGCCCACGAGGACACCTGGTTGCCGTCCACGATGGCTCCGGGGCCCGAGATGTCGATGCCGCGCTCGGTCTGCGACGCGAACGTGCTGCCGGTGACCGTCGTCCGGGTGTTGAACGGCGTCAGGTTGTCGTTGAAGTCGAGGCCGACGTAGCCGTGGGAGAAGGTGCTGCCCGTGACGGCGTTGTCGTCGTTAGCGGTGTTGTCGGCCCAGAGGAGCGAGCCGCGGTCGTCGGCGGCGCCCGTGATGCCCGTGAAGGCGCAGTTGCTGAGGGCGTTGTGCGTGGCCTCGTTCTCGAACGTCACGAGGCGCCCGTGGACGGCGCCGGCGGCCTCGAACGCGATGCCGGCGAACGCCACGTGGTCGGCCCCGTTGAGGCGGACGACCCAGTTGGTGCTGCTGCCGGCCGCGGAGGCCCGCCACACGGGCCGGGCGGCGAGCGGCGCGCTCCGCACGAAGGTGACCATGTCGTCCGCCGCGCCGAGGCGGGGGAAGCTGGAAATGGTGACCTGCTCGTCGTAGGTGCCGGGGCGGATCTGGAACGTCACCGGCCCCGAGGTGCCGAGCGCGTTGAGGTCGGCGACGGCGGCCGAGATCGTGGAGTAGTGCGGGAGGGCCCCGCCGACGGTGTAGGTCCCGGAGAGTTGGGCAGAGGCCGGGGCGACGGCCAGGAGCGCGAGGGCCAGGGCGAGGAGCGAACGGCGCATGGGGCTGGGGATGGGTGTGCGCCCTCCCCATGCGACCTCCCGCGCCGGCCGGTATCACGCGGTCGTCGAGCGGCCGGCGTGGGCGCCCCGCCCGCCTCGGCGATCCCGCGCCCGAGGCGGGCCCTTGACCCCCCGCGGACGTGCGCGACGGAGGGATGCGCACATCGTCCTCTGTGGCCTTGTCTCTAAAGGAGGCGCCGGAGTACCCTCCCCATCCCGCCACGTCATGCCCCTCGTGTCCTCCCCCCCCGTCACCGAGGCCCTCGACGCGCTCCGCGACGGCGACGACGGCGCCCGCGACCGGCTCGTCGCGGCCGTCTACGACGAGCTCCGCCTCATCGCCCACGCCCACCTCCGGCGCGACGCGGCCCAGACCCTCGTCACGACCGAGCTCGTCCACGAGGCCTACGAGAAGATCCTCGGGGCGGACCCGGCCTACGACGGGCGCGGCCACTTTTTCGGGGCGGCGGCCCGCGCCATGCGCCAGATCCTCGTCGACCGCGCGCGGCACCGGAACCGGCTCAAGCGCGGCGGCGGCCAGCGCCCGCTCGCGCTCACCGACGTCGGCGAGGTCGCGGCGACCGGCGACGGCCGCGGCGTCGACCTCCTCGACCTCGACGACGCCCTCACCCGGCTCGCGGCGTTCGACCCCCGGCAGGCGTCGGTCGTGGAGTGCCGCTACTTCGGCGGGCTCTCGTTCGAGGAGACGGCCGAGGCCCTCGGCATCTCCATCGCCACCGCCAAGCGCGACTGGCGGACCGCCCGCGCGTGGCTCTACGCCGCGCTCCACGAGTCCCCGTGACCTCCGGCGGGCGGAAACGACGCACGGACCCACATGAGCACGCCCGCTGAGCACGCCCGTTGGTCCGAGGTCAAGCGCCTCTTCGAGGCCGCCATCGACCTGCCCCCGTCCGAGCGCGACGCGTTCCTCGACCGCGCCTGCCGGACGCCGACCGGCGAGCCCGACCTGGACCTCCGCTCGGCCGTCACCGCGCTCCTCACCGCCGACGCCGCGGCCGAGGCCGGCACGACGAGCGGCTTCCTCGACGCGGCCCCGCTCACGGCGCTCCTCGACGGCCTCGGCGTCGAGGTGCCCGACGCCGAGACGACCGCGCCCGGCACTCGGATCGGGCCGTACCGGGTCCTCCGGCTCCTCGGCCGGGGCGGGATGGGCGAGGTGTACCTCGCCGAACGGGCCGACGGCCTCTTCGACCGGACCGTCGCGCTCAAGCGGGTCCGGGCCGACCTCGCCCCCGCCGTCGCCGCCCGGTTCGAGGCCGAGCGACGGATCCTCGCCGGGCTCGTCCACCCCGGGATCGCCCGGCTCTACGCCGCGGGGTTCGACGACGACGGCCGGCCGTGGCTGGCCATGGAGCCCGTCGACGGCGCCCCGATCACGGGGGCCGTGGCGGGCCGGAGCGCCGAGGAGCGGGTCGAGCTGATCCGGCAGGCCTGCGCGGCCGTCCACCACGCCCACCAGCAGCTCGTCGTCCACCGGGACCTCAAGCCGTCGAACGTCCTCGTCACGGCCGAGGGCCGCGTGGTCCTCCTCGACTTCGGGATCGCCCAGGTCCTCGGGGCCGAGGGGGGCCGGCGGTTCCTGACCCGGGCGTACGCGGCGCCGGAGCAGCTCCGCGGCGAGCCGGCCACGACGGCGACCGACGTCTACGGCCTCGGCCTCCTCCTCTTCGAGGCGCTCACCGGCACCCGACCGTTCCCGAGCGGGGCCGATCGGTCCGCCCCCCCGCTCGCCAGCGCGACCTCCGACCCCGCCCACGGCGGCGCCGAGGCGGGCGCCCTCCGCGGCGACCTCGACGCCATCTGCCGGAAGGCCCTCGCGCCCGACCCCGCCGACCGCTACGCCTCGGCCGAGGCGCTCGCGGCCGACCTCGGCCGCGCGCTCGCCCACGAGCCCGTGGTGGCCCGGCCCGCCTCGGTGGGCTACCGGGCCCGCCAGTTCGTCCGCCGCCACCGGGCCGGCGTGGCGATGACGGCGCTCGCGGTGGTCGCCCTCGTCGCTGGGACGGCGCTCTACACGACACGGCTCGCCGCCGAGCGCGACCGGGCGGAGGCGGCGCAGGCCGACGCCGAGGACACGGCGGGCTTCCTCGAGGACGTCCTCGGCGCGGCCAGCCCGTTCGCGACGGACCGCCGCGACACGCTCCGCGTGGCCGACGTGCTGGCCGACGCCGCCCGCGAGGTCGGCACGATGACCGACGCGCCCGCGCGGCAGGGCCACCTCTACACCGTCATCGGGCGCGCGTACCGCGACCTCGGGCGGACCGCCGAGGCCGACTCCGTCCTCCGCCTCGCGCTCCCCCTCCTCGACGACCATCCAGGCCGCTGGCGTGAGGCGGCCTCCGTCCTCGGCGACGTCCTCCTCCAGGGCGACTCGACCTCGATCGCCCAGGCGATCACGCTCTACCGCCGCGTTCTCGGCGACGCCGAGGCCCGGCTCCCGCCTCGCGACCCCGCCATCGCCAACGCGGCGACAAGCGTCGGCGTGGGGTACTGGTTCGCGCAGCGATTCGACGAGGCCGTGGCGTTCACCGAGCGCGGCGTCGCGCTCCACCGGGCCGCCACCCCGCCCGACTCGGTCGGCCTCGCGCACTCGTTGAAGGCCTACGCCGATGCGCTCAACTCGGCTCAGCGACTCGACGAGGCTGAGCCGATCTACCGAGAAATGATCGCCGTCCGCCGCGACGTGTTCGGGCCGGGGCACCCGTCGATCGCGGTCGGGCTCAACAGCGTCGCGCTCGCGCTCCGCAATGCCGGCCGCGGCGACGACGCGCTCCCGCTCGCGCAGGAGGCCCTCGACATCTCGCGCGCCGCGCTCGGGCCGGACCACCCGAACGCGCTCGGTCACGCCGGGACGGTCGCCACGCTCCTCCGCGGCCAGGGCCAGCCGGACGAGGCCGCTGCCCTCCTCGAGGACATCATCGAGCGGACCCTCGCGACGCGGGGCGAGGACGACAAATCCCTCCCGTTCCGCTACGACGACCTCGCCCGGGCGCTGATCGAGGCCGAGCGGTACGACGAGGCGGAAGGCGCGCTGCGGACGGGCCTGGTGCTCGCCCGCCGGGCCGGCGGGACGCCGAGCGTCGGGGGAGGCAACTTTACCAGCAAGCTGGCCGCCGTCGCACGAGAACGGGGCGACTACGACCAGGCACTCCGGCTCTACCGGGACGCCACACGGGAGTTCGAGGCCGTGTTCGGGACGTCGGAGAACGCGTTCTCGGCCGGCGCGCTCAACGGGTACGGGCAGGCGCTCGAAGCGGTCGGACGGCGGGCCGACGCGCAGACTGCCTACGCCGCCTCCGTCGCGGCGTACGAGGCCGCCTATGGGCCAGACCACGAGCAGACGAACAACGTCCGCGAGCGGCTGGCGTCGGTCGGCGGCGCGCCGTGACCCCGCAGGCGGCTTGAGGTCGCATGGACGGACATGACCCCGCCCGCCGTCCCCGCCCGCTGGCCCGAGATCAAACGCCTCTTCGAGGCCGCCATCGACCTGCCCCCGTCCGAACGCGACGCGTTCCTCGACCGCGCCTGCCAGACCCCGACCGGCGAGCCCGACCGCGACCTCCGCGGCGCCGTCACCGCCCTCCTCGCCGCCGACTCCGCCGCCGAGTCCGACGCCGCGTCGGGCGGCGGCTTCCTCGAGACCGACCGCCTCGGCGAGATGATCGAGGCCCTCGGCGTCGGCCTCGCCGAGCCGCCGACGACGCCGGCGGGCACGCGGATCGGGCCGTACCGGGTCCTCCGCCCGCTCGGCCGGGGCGGGATGGGCGAGGTGTACCTCGCCGAACGGGCCGACGGCCTCTTCGACCGGACCGTCGCGCTCAAGCGGGTCCGGGCCGACCTCGCC
>CAXRFJ010000469.1:0-5997 GCA_964229475.1 Rubrivirga sp. | reverse complement strand
CGCGGCGCGTCGTCGTGGCGCGCTGATCGGGCCCGCGGCCGGGGCGCGCCGCGGCGCGTTTTGCCCCGCCCCGTGACGAACCGGCCCCCCTCGGCGGCGTAGGGGGACGGCTGCCCCCACGCCCCGGACATGACGCCCCGTCTCCTCGCCGTCCTCGCCGCCGCCGCCGTCCTCGTCGCGCCCGCGCGCGCGCAGGCCCCCATCGCCCCGTGCACCGACGGCGTCGCGGCGCTCCCCGACGTCGGCGCGTTCTCGTGCGACCGCGTGGACCTCGTGGGCTACCTCTCGGTCTCGGCGTTCGCGACCGACGGGTCGCCGGCTGCCGCCGGCAACAACGACGTCTGGGGCTGGACCGACCCCCAGACCGGGACCGAGTACGCCCTCGTCGGCTCGTACAACGGGACGAGCTTCGTCGACCTCTCCGACCCCGCGTTCCCGCGGCTCGTGGGCAAGCTGCCCGCGACGAACGAGCTCGCCCCGGTGTGGCGCGACATCAAGGTCTATGCCGGCCACGCGTTCATCGTGGCCGACAACGCGCGCGACCACGGGATGCAGGTGTTCGACCTCGCCCGCCTCCGCGGCGTCACGGGCGACCCCGTCACGTTCACGCCCGACGCCGTGTACACGGGCATCCGCTCGGCGCACAACGTCGTGATCGACGAGGCGAGCGGGTTCGCCTACGCCGTCGGGTTCCGGTACCCGGCCGGCGCCCGGGAGGCCCTCGGGCTTCCGCCCTCGTGCGACGCGCCCGGCTTCCACGCCGTCGACGTCCGCGACCCGAAGAACCCGACGTTCGCGGGCTGCTTCTCGGACGCCGCCCAGGACGCGAACCCGGTCGGCGCCGCCGGCTACACGCACGACGCCCAGTGCCTGACCTACGCGGGCCCCGACGCCGACTACACGGGCCGCCAGCTCTGCATCGCGGCGAACGAGGAGACCGTGACGGTCTTCGACGTGACCGCCAAGGACGACGTCCGGATCGTGTCACAGGCGTTCTACCCGAACCCGGCCTACACCCACCAGGGCTGGCTCACGGACGACCAGCGCTACTTCCTCGCCGACGACGAGCTCGACGAGCGGAACCAGGGGATCGCCCAGCGGACCATCGTGATCGACTACCTCGACCTCGACAACCCCGAGGTCGCGTTCGTCTACGACTCGGGCCTGACGACGATCGACCACAACCAGTACGTCCGGGGCCGCTATGCGTACCAGAGCAACTACGAGACGGGCCTCCGCATCCTCGACGTCTCGCAGGCCGGGGCCGGGACGCTGACCGAGGCCGCCCACTTCGACACGTACCCGGACTCCGACGAGGTCTCGTTCAGCGGGCAGTGGAGCAACTACCCGTACTTCGCGAGCGGCCTCGTGGTCGCCAACGACGGCGACTACGGCCTGTTCGTCCTCCGCCCGGACGCGTCGCTCGGGACGCAGCGCGAGGACGTCCCCGAGATCACGGGCTACGCGCTCTCGGAGCCGGTCCCGAACCCGGCGGCCGCCGGCGCCCGCCTGACCCTCCGCGTCGACACGGCGCAGCGGGTCCGGGCCGACCTGTTCGACACGGCCGGGCGACGCGTGGCGTCGGTGTTCGACGGGACGGCGGCCCCGGGCGCCACGGTCCGGCTCTCGGTGGCGGGCGCGGACCTCCCGGCGGGCGTCTACATCGTCCGCGTGGTGGGCGAGACGTTCGAGACGTCGCGGCGGGTCGTGATCGCGCGCTAGGCGGCCACGCGGCGCTGGCCCTTCGGCGTGAGCTCGAAGCGGACCGCCAGCGGGTCGGCGAGCCGGAGGTAGCCCTCGGCGACGAGCCAGTCGGCGAGGGCGCGTTCGCGGCGGGGCGCCTCGGGGCCGGCGGGCCGCTCGCCGCGGGCGACGCCGTCGAGGATGGCCCGGAGCGCGTCCTCGTCGGCGGGCGTGACCGCCTCGGGGCGGTGGCGCCCGAGGCACACGTCGCACCGCCCACAGCGGCCCGGCGCCGGCTCGCCGAAGTAGGCCAGGAGGTGCTGCCGCCGGCAGCCCAGCGCGTTGGCGTAGCGGACGACGTCGTCGAGGCGGGCGTGGGCGCGCTGGCGGCCCCGCTCCAGCGCCGTCACGTCGACGGGCGCCGTGCGCGACCGGGCCCCGTGCCACAGGAGCGTGAGGCCGGACTCGGGGCGCGCCACCTCGAGGAGCCGGCGGGCCGCGAGGTAGCCGAGCCCGGCGTCGAGGCGCGCCTCGGGCAGCCCGAGCGCCTCCGCCAGCGGCCCGAGGCGGAGCGCGACGCCTTCCCCCGCCTCGGGAGGCAGCCGGCGCACGAGGGCGTCGACGAACTCCCGGACGGCCGGGCTCTCGGCGTCGGCCGCGCGCATCAGCCCGTCGCGGCCGTGCGGCAGACGGACGCGGACCTCGCCCGGTCGCGGCGGGACGACCGTCCACACGCCGTCGGCCGCCAGCCGGTCGACGGCGGTGCGGACGAGCCGCTCGGGGCGCTCGGCGACGGCGGCGAGGCGGGCCGCATCGAGCGTGACGGGGCCGTCGGGCTCGCTGCCGAGCGGGATCTGGCCGAGGCTCCCGGCCGCCGCGTAGACGGCCTGGACGTCGGCGGGCGGCGGGTGGCCGCGGTCGGCCATGTCGCGCGGGAACGCCTCGGCGTCGGGGCCGAGGGCCAGCGCGGCGTACGACCGCTCGCCGTCGCGGCCCGCGCGGCCCGCCTCCTGGGAGTACGCCTCCAGCGTCGGCGGCAGCGCCGTGTGGACGACCGCCCGCACGTCGGGCTTGTCGATCCCCATCCCGAACGCGCTCGTCGCCGCCACCACGCGCGTCTCGTCGCCCAGCCACCGCCGCTGCGTGGCCTCGCGGACGTCGCGGTCGAGGCCGGCGTGGTAGGGCTCGGCCGAGATCCCCTCACGGCGAAGCCGCGTGGCGACGGCCTCCGTCGCCCGCCGCGTCCCCGCATACACGAGCCCGGGGCCGGGCACGGCACGGAACACGTCGAGCGCCTGCCCCACCGGGTCCTGCACGTGGTGGACGCTCCACGTGATGTTGGGCCGGTCGAACCCGCGGACGACGATCGCCGGGTCCCGGAGCGCCAGCTGCTCGAGGATATCGCGCCGGACCTCCGGCGTCGCGGTCGCCGTGACGGCCACGACGGGCGCCGGCTCGTCGGCGGCCGTCGTGAGGAGCGGGCGCGCCTCGGCGATCTGGCGGTAGGCCGGGCGGAAGTCGTGTCCCCACTCCGAGATGCAGTGCGCCTCGTCGACGGCGAGGAGCTGCACGTCGAGGCGCGGCGCGCGGGCCGCGAAGAGGTCGGTCTGCAGCCGCTCCGGCGTGAGGTAGACGAGCCGGTACAGCCCGTGCTCGGCATCCGTCCACACCTGGTCGGCCTGGCGCCGGCTGAGGCCCGAGTGGAGCGCCGCCGCGCGGACGCCGCGCCGCGCGAGCGCCTCCACCTGGTCCTGCATCAGCGCCACGAGCGGGGAGACGACGAGGACGAGCCCGCGCCGGGCGACGGGCGGCACCTGGTACACGAGCGACTTCCCGCCCCCGGTGGGCAGCACCGCCAGCACGTCGCGCCCGGCGAGCGCCGCGGCGACGGCCTCGTCCTGGCCCGGCCGGAACGCCGGGTAGCCCCAGACCTCGCGGAGGGCTCGGAGCGCGTCGTCGGGGATCTCGGCGGCCATGCGGCAAGCTACCGGCTCCGCCTCGGAGGCCCCGCGAGCCCGGCCGGGAGGCGGGTCGAAAAAAGTTCGGGGCCGAGGTTAGACCGGGCGACCCCGCGAGTCTATGCCGGTGCCGATCGGGTTCGCTCTTGCGGGCATCCGTTGAAGGTGGTAGCCGGCGCGGCCCGGGCCCGTGGTGGGGTCGAAGGGGCCGCGCCGGTTGTGTTTCCGGGACGGCACGGGGGGAGGGGGTAGCTTTCGCAGGCTGCCCCCTCCCCTGTGCCTGTCCCCCGCGTCTCGGTCGTCATCGTCACCTGGAACGGCCGGCCGCTCCTCGAGCGGTTCCTCCCGAGCGTCCTCGCCACCGACTACCCCGACCTCGAGGTCGTCGTCGCCGACAACGCCTCGGACGACGGGACGGCCGCGTGGCTCGCTGAGGCCCACCCCGACGTCGTCGTCGCCCGGCACGCGGAGAACCTCCTGTTCGCGGGCGGCAACAACGCGGCGGTCCCGCACGCCACGGGCGACCTCCTGTGCTTCCTCAACAACGACGTCGAGGTCCCGCCCGGCTGGCTCGTTCCGCTCGTCGGCGCGCTCGACGATCCGGGCGTCGTAGCCGTCCAGCCGAAGCTGCTCCAGCACGGCGACCGCGGCCAGTTCGAGTACGCCGGCGCCTCGGGCGGCTACCTCGACGCCTTCGGCTACCCGTTTACGCGCGGCCGGCTGTTCGACACCCTCGAGCCCGACACGGGCCAGTACGACGACGCCCGCGACGTCTTCTGGGCGACCGGCGCCGCGCTCCTCGTCCGACGCGACGCGTTCAGGGCAGTCGGCGGGTTCGACGAAGCGTTCGGCATGCACATGGAGGAGATCGACCTGTGCTGGCGGCTCCAGCGTGCGGGCGGGCGGGTCCGCGTCGCGCCCGCGTCGGAGGTCTACCACCTCGGCGGCGCGTCGTTGCCGCAGGGCGACCCGCGGAAGATGTTCTTCAACGTCCGCAACAGCCTCGTGATGCTGGCCAAGAACCTCCCGCCGCGCGAGGCGCGCCGCGCGCTCCGGGGCCGGCGTGTGCTCGACGCCGTCGCCGCCGCGCGCGCCTGGATCGGCGGCAACCGGGCCGAGGCCGACGCGATCCGCCGCGCCGTGCGGGAGGCCCGCGAGCGGATCCGCAGCGTCGACGGGCCGCCTGAGGGCGAGCGCCCCGTGCTCCCCCCTTACCGCGGCAGCGTCGTCCTCGACTACTTCCTCCGCGGCCGGCGCCGCTTCTCGGACCTGCCCGCCGCGGCGTTCCGGGCGGGGTGGCGGGCTACGCCTCCCGCGACGTGACCACGGCGGCGATCGCCGCCAGCACCACGGCCATCCCCACCGCCCCGAGCGCCGACGGGACCTCCTTGAAGACGAAGAGCGCGACGGTCGAGGCGAACACGGGCTCCGCGAGGCTGAGCAGGCCGATGAGCGCGGCCGGCATGTACTTGAGGCCGTAGGCGAACGACCCGTGCCCGAGGAGGCCGGGGCCGATGCCCATCGCGATCGCCAAGAGGGCGACGGGCAGCGGCAGGCCGAGCGGCACGCCCGCGGCGAGGCACCCGACGAGACAGGTCACGGCCGCCGCGCCGTTGAGGATCGCGAAGTAGGCCACGAACGTCGTCTTCTGCCGGACGGCCCGGCCGATCAGGAGGTAGACCGACACGAGGACGGCGGCCGTGAGCGCGAGCGCGTTGCCGAGCGCCGGGTTCGGGTAGAACCCGCCCTCGTTCCCCTCGCTCAGCCCGATCAGGGCCGCCCCCACGACGGCGACCGCGATGCCCGCCGTCGTCCGCCGCGACGGCCGCTCGGACAGGAAGACGGCCCCGAGCACAGCGATGAAGATGGGGCTCATCGTCACGAGCACCGACGCGCTGGCGATGCTCGTCAGCTGGACCGACACGATCCACGTCATGAAGTGGAGCCCGAGCAGGACGCCGGCGCCGAGCGCGAGCGCCCAGTCCCGCCGGCTGAACGCCGCGATCTCCTCCCGCGACCGCACGAACGCGAGGGGCGCGAAGACGGCCGAGACCGTCAGCGTCCGCCACGCCGCGAGGGTGAGGGCCGGCGCGTCACCGGCGAGCCGGATGAGGATGGGCGACGACCCGATGGCCACGAGCCCGAGCGCGACAAGCGCCCAGACGTGCGCCGGCGCCCGCGCCACTAGCGGATCCGGTCCATCGACCGGACCAGCTCGAGGTCCGCCGTGACGCGCTGGCGCGCCATCCGGAGGAGGACGTACGCCACGATCGGCTGCACCTCACGCGCGTCGACGCGCCGCTTCCGGCTGACGAAGGCGTGATAGAGGATCGTGAAGAGCCAGGCGCGGATGTTG
>CAXRFJ010000468.1:0-4519 GCA_964229475.1 Rubrivirga sp. | reverse complement strand
GCGCCGGAGCCCGCGCCCGTCGCGGCGGAGCCGGCGGTCGGCTACGTCGCGCCGGCCGGGTTCGACCGGGCAGCCGCTCTGGAGCGCCTTCTGGACGCTCTCGCCGCGCGCGGGTACCGGTACGCGCCGTGGGCCGTGGCGGCGTACGTCGCGGCGCTGCGCACGAAGCCGTTCGTCCTGCTGGCGGGCGTCACGGGCGTGGGGAAGAGCCGGCTGCCGGTCCTGGTCGTGGACGCGACGGGCGGAGCGGCGACCGTGCTCCCGGTCCGCCCCGACTGGACCGACCCGGCCGAGACGATGGGGTTCGTGGACCTCGGTGGCCGCTTTCGCCCCGGGGCCGTGCTCCGCGCCGCCCGCGTCGCGGCGGACGACCCCGAGCGGTTCCACGCACTCGTGCTCGACGAGATGAACCTGGGGCGCCCGGAGCACTACCTCGCGGAAGTGCTGAGCCGGATGGAGCAGCGCGCGCCGGCGCCCGGCGGCTACGAGAGCCCGCCGCTCCTCACCGAGACGCTCCCGGCCGGCGACGCCCCGTGGCAGGCCGTCCGCCTCCCGCCCACGCTCGGCCTCGTCGGGACTGTCAACGTGGACGAGAGCGCGCACGCGTTCAGCCGGAAGGTGCTCGACCGGGCGTTCGTGATCGAGCTGGAGGCGCGCGACCTGGATAGCTGGCAGAGCGCGACCGGGGGCCGTCCCGCGGAGCGGTGGCCCGCCGAGGCGTGGGTCCCGCGCGCCGTCCGCCTCGGCGAGCTCGCGGAGCCGACGCGCGACGAGCGTGCGACGATCTCGCGGGCCGTCGCGGCCGTCGCCGAGGCGGGGGAGGCCCTCGCGCCGTCGGGGCTCGGCGTGGGCTACCGGACCCGCGACGAGGCCGCGCTCTTCGCGCTCCACGCGGCCGAGACGCCCGACGCGTTTCGCACCGAGGCCGGCGAGGCGGTCGACCCGCTCGACCTCGCCCTGCTGACGAAGCTCGTCCCCCGCCTCGACGGCGCGCGCGCGTCCGCGCGTGCGGCCGCCTACGGTCTCCTCGGCTGGAGCCGCGACGGCGCTGCCGCCGACGCCCGCGACGCCGAACGGATCGTCGACGAGTGGGTGGGGGACGGGCGCCCCCTCGCGCTCCCCGGCGCACGGTTCCCCCGCACCGCCGCTCGCCTCGCCCGCATCGCCGAAGGGGCGCTCGACGACGGCGTCGCCTCGTTCTGGGCGTGAGCCGGAGGGTGCGGGGCGCTCGCGCCGGCTAGGCCCCCGCCCCCCCGCCCTCCAGCTCCGTCCGAATCAGCTCCGTCGTCGCCACGAAGTCGGCGGCCGAGTCGCTGGCGGTGGGGTCGACGGGGAGGTGGAGGTCCATGACGAGGTCCTGCCCGCTGCCCGACGACGTGGCGCCGAGGCGGCGGAGCCAGCGCGTCATCCGCTCGTTCTCGCGCCCCACGACGCCGCGGAGCGTCCGCACGCCGACGCCGGGGGCGACGACGGCCAGCACGGCGAGCAGGAGCTGCCCGACGCCGTGGCCCTGCGCCGTGTCGAGCACCGTGAGCGAGAACTCGGCCGTCGTCGGGCTCTCCGCGAGGCGGACGAACCGGCCCACGCCGAAGCCGGGCGCCGCGGGGTCCTCGAGGTCGAGCGCGCCCCACGCCACGTGGTCGCGGCCGTCGACCTCGGTGAGGTAGCGGAGGTGGGCGTCGCTGAGCGACGAGACGGAGCCGAGGAAGCGGAGCCGCCGCGAGTCGGGCGAGAGCTGGTCGAAGCCGGCCGCCAGCCGGTCCCGGTCGGCCGCGACGACGGGCCGGAGGGCCACGGGGTGCCCGTCGCGGAGCGTCAGCCGGAGGACAGGCGGGTCGGACATGGCGCGGCGGCGGAGGGGCGGTAGCATACGCCCTCCGGGCGGGGAGGCCGTGCCCCGTCGGATCGCGCCGGGGCCCCACCGACTCCGCGGACGTGCTCCGGGCCCGCCTGCCGAGCCCTGGCGCGCGCCCACGCGCCGGATCGCCCCTCGTCGGCAGGAGAGCGGGGCGCGGAGGGGACTCGCGGTCGACTTCGCGAGGGCCCGCTGGAGCGGCGGCGTCGAGGCCTAGAACCTCACCGCGACCCCGAGATCGGCGTGCCACCGGGACAGGTCGCCGTCGAACGTGTACCCGGTCCCGAAGGCGGCCCCCAGCGCGCCGACCACCCGGCGCTGGCCTCGGACCGCGGCGACCCACGACTGCCGGACCTCGGCCGTCCCGTCCGGCGCGACGACTGGCTCCTGGCCCTGCCCGACCGTGACCTCGGCGAACGGGGCGGTGAGGCCGCCGACCCCGTCGAGGAGGTAGCGCGCCGAGAGGGAGGTCGAGACGCCGACCACCTCGTCCGGGGCGACGACGGCCCGGACCCGGACCAGCCAGTTGCCGGCGTACCGGGCCACCGAGCCGGTCCCGAGCGCGACCGCGTTCGACTCGAACGAGAGGTGGCGGCCCCCGACCGACGCCTCCCAGCCGCCCCCGAGCGAGACGTACCCCTCCGCGAGGACGTCCGACCGCGCCACGGAGACCGCTCCGGGCGCGACCTGCGCCCGGAGGTTCCCGTAGCCGGACCGGCCGACGGCGAGGTAGAGGTCCGTGGCCGCGAACGCCGCGGTCGCCCCGTTCCGCCGCTGGTGCCCCGCCTCCAGCGACGCGGCGCCCCGCGCGAACCGCCGCTGGACCGCCACGCGGGACTGCTGCCAGGCCTCGCGGTCCGACCGGAACGCCTCGACCCCGTAGCTGGCCACGCCGCCCCACCCGGCCGTGGGCTGCGCCCGGGCGGACGGCAGGGAGGCCAGCAGGACGGCAGCGAGGAGGGCGGTGCGCACGGTCATCAGGAGGAGGAGGTGGCGAATCCGGTCCGCGTCATCTCCCCCCACGACGAGTCCTTCCGCAGGAATTTCCAGACGCCCCGCAGGCGCCACCAGACCGTCAGCTGGCGGTAGCCGACGTTCTCGGCGCCGACGAGGAAAAAGAGGGTGAGGAGGTCCCGCTTCGACGTGTACCGGCGGAGGGCGAACTGCTCGAGGGCCACCGCCGCGAGCGACTGGCAGATCCCGAGGGCGAGGGCCAGCCCGAGCAGGAGGAGCGCCACGGGCAGGTTGAGGATCCCGATAGCCAGCGAGACCCCGAACACGACGTACCCGGCGGCCTCGACGATCGGGCCGAGCATCTCGATGAGGAGGAACGACGGGAGCGAGACCAGCCCGACCCGGCCGTACCGCGGGTTGAACAGCATCCGCCGGTGCTTCCACACGACCTCCAGCCCGCCGCGCTGCCAGCGGTCCCGCTGGCGCCCGAGGACGGCCAGCGTGGACGGGCACTCGGTCCACGAGACGGCCCCGGGCGCGAAGTCGATCCGGTAGGGGAGCCCCCGCTCCCGGTGGTACCGGTGGAGCTTCAGCGTCAGCTCGAAGTCCTCGCCTACGGTGTCGGGGTCGAGCCCGCCGACGGCCACGACGGCCGACCGGCGGAACAGGCCGAACGCGCCCGAGATGAGCGGGAGCGCGTCGATGGCGTTCCACCCGACGCGGGAGGCGGCGAACGCGCGGATGTACTCGAGGACCTGGAAGCGGGCGACCCACCCGCGGGGGAGCCGGACCTCCTCGACGCGGCCGCCCCGGACCCGGCAGTCGTTGACGATCCCGATCGTCCCCGCCACGGCCACCGTCGAGCGGTCCTCGAGGTACGGCTGGGCCACGCGGTAGAGCGCGTCGGGGGCCAGGAGGCTGTCGCCGTCGAGGGTGCAGAGGAGGGGGGTCCGGCAGTGGTTGATGCCCACGTTGATCGCGTCGGAGCGTCCGCCGTTCTCCTTCTGGATGAACCAGAGGTCCGGCCGGCTCCGGCTGCGGTAGGAGCGGAGGACCTCGGCCGTCGGGATCTGGGCCGTCCGCTGGCGCACGGCGGGGACGAGGTCGAACGCCTCGATGAGCCGCTCGGCCGTCCGGTCCTTGGAGCCGTCGTCGACGACGAGGATCTCCTTGGTCGGGTACTCGACCCCGAGGAGCGCGCGGACGGCCTCGACGCACACGGCCTCCTCGTTGTACATCGGCGCGATGAGCGTGATCGGGGGCGCGCTCGTGGCCCCCGCCGCCTCGCCCACGTGGAACGTCCGCGACCACCGCCGCAGGCGGAGGAGCGTGGGGAACGCGAGCGCGGTCGTCACGCCGTAGACGACGGCGATCGTCACGAAGAACCCCAGCGTGAGCACGCTGGCGATCCAGAAGAGCGCGTGGAACGCCTCGGTCATGGCGCGGGGACGAGGAGCCCGGCCTCGGCGAGGGCCTGGCGGGCCACGCCGGAAGACGCGGAGTCGCCCGCGGCGAGCGAGCGGAGCGGGGCGGTCCGGCCGGACTCGATCAGCCCCCGCGCGGCCCGGAGCGCGTCCCACGGCGCGGCGTCGCCGAGGGCGAGCTCGATCCGGGCCGCGTCGTCGGGCGGGAGGCTCAGGGCGGACAGGGCGCTGACGGCGTGGAGCCGGACGACCTCGTCGTCGTGGTCGATGTGGGCCCGGGCGGGGG
>CAXRFJ010000467.1:0-2703 GCA_964229475.1 Rubrivirga sp. | reverse complement strand
ACGCCGATCACCTCCCCGCCGCGCGGCCCGAGGAGCAGCGCGACCCCCTCGGCGTCCGCGCCTTCCACGACACGCTCATGCGCCGCGCCCGGCGCCGGACCGAAGAGGACGACGCGGCGTGGTCCTTCTAAGACGAGTCCGGGTGAGCGAAGGGATGATCGGTCGAGTGCGTCGGGTCCGCCTCGGCGCGGTCCTGGGCCTCCTCGTGGCGGCCGCGGCCGGGTGCGCCGAGCCCCCGGGGCCGTCGCCCGAGCAGCAGGCGGTCTTCGCGCAGGCGGTCGACCGTGAGGTCGTGGTGCCGGCCGTCCGGAACGCGATGAGCTTCGCCGTCGGCGAGGTCTCGGCGCCGGCCGGCGCGACGGTCCGCCTCGTGATGGACAACTCCGAGACCACCAGCCCGGCCATGATCCACAACGTGGTGGTGGTGGCGTCCGAGGCGGCCGTGGGGCGCGTCGGGCGGGCGGCCGCGACGGCGCCGGACAACATCCCGGACGACGAGGCCATCCTCGCCTTCACGCCGCTCGCGCGGCCGGGGCAGCGGACGGCCGTCGTGTTCACGATGCCGCCGCCCGGGCGCTACCCGTTCCTCTGCACCTACCCGGGGCACTTCCGGTTCATGCAGGGCACGCTGGTCTCCACGCCCCCCGAGTAGCCGAGGCGGACGGACCCCGCCCGCCTCGGGGGCTTACTCGTACCGGACGCCGTCCTCGACCGTCGCCGGCGGCTTGGCCGGGATCGGGTCGACCTGCGTGCGCGGGCGGCGCGGCGGCGTCGAGTCGGGCGTGAGGTCGGCGACCGGCTGGCGGCCGAGGTTCACGCGCGGGTCGACGGAGAGGAGCGTCTCGGTCGTGGCCACGAGGTCGCGGAACGACGACGTCCGCCAGATCGAGCGGTGGATGCGGGCCACCTTCGCCTGCGTCTGGCGGTAGCGCGAGTCCGGGTTCTGCGAGGCCAGCGCCTGCAGCTGGTCGTGGATCGACTCGAGCCGCTGCTGGGCCGAGCGCGTGAACCCGAACCGGCCGGCGTCCGCCACGAGCCGCTGGTAGGCCCGGTCGGCCGGCGTGACCTCGGACTCGTCGAGCAGGTGCGTCCGCTCGTCGAACACGTCGACCTCGCCGATCACGTCGAGCCCGACGCCGCGGAGCACGGACGTCGCGCCCTCGGGGAGGAAGAACCGGACGGGCGTCCCGTCGCGGGAGGTCGCGGTCAGCCGGAGGTCGCCCGCGGCCGGCACGCCGCCGCCCGGCGCCATCGGCAGGTCGATGTGCTTGTTGAGGTCCCGGAACCGCTCGTACATCGTCGCGCCGGAGATCGGGCCCCACTCGAGGCGGCGCTGGTGCGGCTCGAGAGCCGTCAGGATCTGCGACAGGCTGACCGTCGTGCCCGGCTTGACCTGGACGCGCTCGGCGTGGATCGACGCGGCGGGGTCGATGACCTTGTCCTCCGTCGCGCGCAGGGCGCCGTAGGCCTTGAGGAGGTAGACCCGCGACTGCGGCCCGAAGCTGGACACGGCGTCGACGCGCTCGAACCCGTCGGTCACGCCCCACATGTAGGCGTCGGAGACGTGCTCGCCACGCGCGCGGCCGGGATTGGCGCGGATGTACTCGCGGTACAGCTTGAAGATGTTGCCGGGGCCGGTGTGGTAGGCCGAGATGCCGGGCAACTCGTGGCCGACGGCGTTCGAGTAGGCCCGGACGAGCATCATGTAGGGCTCCATCGCGAGGAGCGGGTGGCGCTCCTCGCGGACCTCGACGCTCCCGCCGGCGGCGACCGGGACGGAGTACTGCTCGACGTCGAACATCTCCAGGATGTCGGGCATCATCTGGTACCGGCTCCGGGCGCCGACCGACGACACGAGCTGGTCCTGGTTGAACGTCTCGACCGTGCCGATCTCGGTCGCCAGCACGCTCAGGCCGAGGCGACGGGCGAGGTTCACCTCGTAGGTCAGGTAGCGGGCGTCGCGCTCGCGGGCCTCCAGCGTCTGGTCGGCGTAGCCCCAGCGGATGACGATGTCGTCCTCCGGGATGCCGTAGGCCTTCCACTTGTTGCGGAGCATGCCGGTGGCCGTGCGCCGCTCGCGGTTGACGGCGTCCCAGTCGGCCTGGCCGCGGCCGTCGAAGCGGTCCTTCACGTCGCGGAGCTGGAGGACCTCGAGCGTCTCACCCGTTCGGTCGTCGAGGACGCGGATCGTGAAGTTGTCGTCGACGCCGTACGCCTTCCGGTACATGTCGAGGCGCCAGCGGAAGTCGGCGAGGTGGTTGGTCTCGGCGCTGGCGTCGGCCGGGATCGCCGAGAAGGCGCCGGCGAAGTACTGGCCGTAGAGCCGGTCCGGGTGGATGTCGAGCCCGCGGAACGTGTACGGGTCCTCCGGGCTGAAGGGGACGACCGGGGCGTCGGCCTCGGTGTCGGCCTGGGGGCGCTCGGCCGGCTGGGCCGGGCGCATCTCACCGCCCGAGGCGGCGAACGCCACGACGGCGATCGCGACCATGCCGGCCAGCGCCACCAGCGGGATCGTGGCGGCCTCGCGGAACCGGCGCCGGCCGGTGGCCCCGGCGGGCGAGAGGTCGTCGTGCTCGTCGACGGGGGCGCCCTCGGCGTCGACCGGGTGGTCGTCGTCGGAGGGGAGCGGGCGGAAGGAGTCGGGCGGGATGGACATCGGTGGGAAAGTATTCGTCAGTCGCTCGTCGTCCATTCAAAAACCGG
>CAXRFJ010000466.1:0-2068 GCA_964229475.1 Rubrivirga sp. | reverse complement strand
CGGAGCGGGCGGGCGGGGCGGAGCCGGCGGCTGCGCCGGGGCCGCCGGCCCGTCGGGAAGCGCCGGGGCGGGGGGGGCCGGCGGCGGAGGCGGCGCGGCGGGGGGTGGGGGCGCCGGAGCGGGGGCCGGCGGAGGGGGCGGAGGCGGAGGCGGCGGATACGCGTCCTCACGGAGCGACGACCGCACGATGCGGATGCCGTCACCCGTCACGAGCAGCTCGCCCGGCTCGTTGCCGTCGCTGTAAAAGTCGGCGATGGCCTCGGCCTCGGCGCGCGACGTGCCCGCCCCGAGGACGACCTCCAACCGGACGTCGCCGTCGACGGCCCGGACCCGCTCCATCTCGATCCGGTTGGCGAGCGCGGCCGGCAGACCGGCGCTCGTCGCGGGCGTGGGCGGGCGCGGCGGCACCTGGGCGTCGGGCGCGATGGCGGCGGCCAGCAGGAGGGGGACGACGAGGACGAGGGCTCCCGCCAGCCGGGCGAGGACGGGGCGGTCGGGGACGGGGCGGGTCATGGCGGAGAGGCGGTGGACGAGGGGGGACGACGCCGCCCCGAGGGCGAGCGCCGGCGACGGCCGCGCGGCGACGTCGAGCAAGAGGCGGCCGTAGGCCCGTGCGCGCTCGGGCCAGAGGCGGACGACGGCGGCGTCGGCGGCCCGCTCGCGGTCGAGGGCCAGCCCCCGCCCCAGCACGTGGACGAGCGGGTGCCACACGAACACGGCGCGCACGACGCGCTCGGCCAGCGCCCACCCGTAGTGCGCGTCGCGGACGTGGGCCATCTCGTGGGCCAGCGCCAGCCGGAGCGGCTCGCCGGCCAGGTCCGGCGGCACGGCGATCACGGGCCGCCGCCAGCCGACCGTGAACGGTCCCGACGGGCCCTCGGCCCACGCCACGCGCGGCGCCGGCCGGACGCCCAGCGCGTCGGCGATGGTGCGGGCGTCAGCGGCCACGGCGGCGGGCGCGGGCGCGAGGTCGCGGCGGTAGCGGCCGAGCCACCACAGCCCGCCCGCCAGCACGCCCAGCGCGGCGACCGCCGCCACGACGAGCCCGACGACCGCGACGCCCAGCGTGAGGTCTCCCACCGAGACAGACGGCGCGACGGCCGCGACCGGCGCGGCGGCTCCCCCCGCCTCGGCCAGCGGACCGACCGGGAGACTCCCCGAGGCGGCGGCGACCGGGACGGGACGGATCGACGGGATCCACGCTGCTAACAACGGCGGCACGACGAGCACGGCCGTCAGGAGCGCGACGAGCGCCCCCCGCACGCCGAGCCCGACGGCCGCCGACGGCCGCCCCAGCCGGAGCACACCCTCGGCGACGAGCGCCAGCGCGGTCCACGCCAGCACCGGGGCCCACAGCGCGGCGACGGAGGCGGCGCCGAGGTCGGCCAGGAAGAGCGTGAAATCACGCATCGGCGTCGGGGTCGGAGCCCAGCTGGTCGAGGAGGCGGCGGACCTCGGTCTGCTCGGCCTCAGTGAGCGACTCGTGGCCGGCGAGCGTCTGGATCAGCGTCCGCGCCGAGCCGCCGAACACCTTCTCGACGACGGTCGAGAGCAGGGACCCGCGGACCTCCTCGGCCGGCCGCGCCGGCGTGTAGACGTACGTCGCGCCGTCGCGCTCGAACGTGAGGTAGCCCTTGTCGGCGAGGTTCTTGATGACGGTCGTGACCGTCGTGTACGCCACGTCGCGCTGCGCGGCGATCCGGTCGTGGACGTCGCGGGCCGTCGCGCGGCCGAGGGCCCAGACCTCCTGGAGGATCTCCATCTCCGTCCCACCGAGGGGGACCATCGGGTTGCGCATGGCATCCTTCGATTCGGTTCGAAGCAACAATACGAACCGGTTCGAAGGCTGTCAAGTCCTGGGCCGTGCCCCCCGCCTCAGCGCCGAACCATCAGGCCGACGCCGTCAGGCGGAAAGAGCTGGGGCTCCGGAAACGCCGCGAGGCCCGACCACCGGAGCGGTCGGGCCTCGCAGAGCGTCGTTCGGAGACGGGGCGGACGAGACGAAGAGCTCGTCGCCCCTCCCCCTTCACGCATCCCTCGCTAGCCGCCCAGCGCGAAGCGGACGAAG
>CAXRFJ010000465.1:0-3154 GCA_964229475.1 Rubrivirga sp. | reverse complement strand
AGCGCGCCGCGGTGGCGGACGCGCGCGGCATTCGTGGCGAACCGCCCGTCGCTCGCCCACTCGGGCCGGCCGAGCGCGTCCGCCAGCGCCGCGAACTGGCGGTCGGTCCCGACGGCCAGCACGACGCCGCCGGTGGCCGTGGCGTAGACCGTCCCGTACGGCGCGATGTTGGGGTGGGCCGAGCCCATCCGCTGCGGCGAGACGCCGGCCGTCAGCCAGTTCGTGGCCTGGTTCGCCAGCGACGCCACCGCCGCGCCGAGCAGCGACACGCGGACGTGCGCGCCCTCGCCGCTCCGCTCGCGCGCGAGGAGCGCCACGAGCGCGGCCTCTTTCAGCTGGTGCGCCGCGAGGACGTCCACGAGCGCGACCGGCATCTTGGTCGGCGGGCCGCCCGGCTGGCCGTTGAGGTGCGTGAGCCCGGCCTCGGCCTGGACCACGGCGTCGTAGCCCGCCCGCGGGTCGCCCGGCCCGTAGCCGTCGACCTCGACGACGACGAGACGCGGATTGACGGCCCGGAGGGTGTCCGCGTCGGCGCCGAGGCGGGCGGCGGCGCCGGGGCGGAACGACGAGACGACCACGTCCGCCTCGGCGACGAGCCGGTGGAGGACGGCGCGGCCGTCGGCCGAGCCCAGGTCGAGCCCGACCGACGCCTTGCCCCAGTTGACGGCGCAGAAGTAGGCGGGCCGGTCGTCGGCGGGGTCCTCCGCGGCGAGGTGCCAGCGCCGGGTGACGTCGCCACCCGGCGCCTCGACCTTCACGACGCGCGCGCCGTGCTCGGCGAAGAACATCCCGACGCTCGGGCCGGCGAGCACGCTCGCCAGCTCGACCACCCGGAGGTCCGCCAGCGGCGACACTAGGCGGCCTCGCGGGCCGCCTCGTCGAGCGCCTCGAACACGTCGTCGGGCATCTCGATCTCGGCCGCGGCCACGTTCTCCTCGAGGTGCTCCACGCTGGAGGTGCCCGGGATCGGGAGCATCACCGGCGAGCGCTTCAGCAGCCACGCGAGGGCGACCTGGCTGTGCGACGCGCCGAGCTGGTCGGCGGCCTCCTGGAGCAGGTCGCTGTCGGAGAGCTTGCCGGCGTTGAGCGGGAACCACGGGATGAACCCGATGCCCTCGGCCTCGCAGAAGTCGAGGACGTCCTCGCTCTTTCGCGTCCCGAGGTTGTACTCGTTCTGGACCGTCGCGACCGTGAGGCCCGCGTCCTGCGCGGCCTTGATCTCGTCGACCGAGACCTCGGAGAGCCCGACGAGTCGGACCCAGCCCTCGTCCTGGAACTCCTTGAGCGCGGCGAATTGGGCGTCGCGGTCCTCGTCGGCGTCGATCCGGTGGAGCTGGTAGAGGTCGATCGTGTCCAGCTTCAGCCGGCGCATCGACATCTGGACGGCCTGCTTGAGGTAGTCCGGCTTCCCGTCGGGGACCCACTGGTTGGGGCCGGTCCGGAGGAGGCCGCCCTTCGTGGCGACGACGAGGCCGTCGGGGTAGGGCGCGAGGGCCTCGGCGATGAGGTCCTCCGAGACGAACGGCCCGTAGCTGTCGGCCGTGTCGATAAAGTCGACGCCGAGCTCGACGGCGCGCTCGAGGACGCGGATCGACGCGTCGTGGTCGTCGGGCGCGCCCCAGATCCCCTTGCCGGTGATCCGCATGGCGCCGAAGCCGAGGCGGTGGACGGTGAGGCCGTCGCCCAGGTCGAAGGTGCCGGAGGCGTGGGCGGGCTGGTCGGAGGTGGCGGTGTACGGCATGATGGGAGAGGTCGATGGGTGCGGGTTGGATCGGCCCGGCCCGGCGCCGTTCCGTGACTCGCGCGCTCGGGGCGTTCCCTCAGGCCGCTGCCAGCCGCCGCCGGATCTCGGCGAGCGCGGCGGGCGCCCGGAGGAGCCGGCTGCCGTACCACGAAAACGGCTCGCCGTCGACCAGCGCGACCCGCGCGCGGGGCGCCAGCGCCCGGACCTCCGCGACGTGCGCCGGCCCGAACGGGTACGGCTCCGACGACAGGAGCACGACGTCGGGGTCGAGCGCCGTGACCTCGGCCGCGTCGAGCGTCGGGTACCGCTGGCGGCCGGCGACGGCGCTTTCGAAGCCACCCCGGCGGAGGACGTCCGCGATGATCGTGTCGTCGCCGACGGTCATCCACGGGTCGCGCCAGATGAGGTAGAGCGCCCGGAGCGGCGCTGCCCCGTCCACCTCGGCGCCGAGGCGGGCGAACCCGGCGGCGACCGCGTCCGCCAGCCGGCCGGCCTCGGCGGCCCGGTCGACGAGGGCGCCGACGGACCGGACCATCCGCAGCGCGCCGTCCACGTCGGGCACGTCGGTGACCCAGACCGGGGCGACCCCGGCGAGCGCCTCGACCTGCTCGCGGACGTTCTCCTCCTTGTTCGCGATCACGAGGTCCGGCGCCAGCTCGCGGACGCGGTCGAGCCGGACGTTTTTGGTGCCGCCGACGATCCGCTTCCTCGCCTTCCAGCCCGCCGGGTGGACGCAGAACCGGGTGAGCCCGACCACCTCGGCGTCGAGCCCGAGGTCGGCCAGGAGCTCGGTCTGGCTGGGGACGAGCGAGACGATCCGGCGCGGCGGGGCCGCCAGCGCCACCGGCCGGCCGAGGTCGTCGTGCGTCGGGGGCGCCCAGCCGCTCATCGCCGGTCGAGCGTCGCGCGGGCGTCCGGGACGCGGTCGGCGTCCGACCGGAACCACAGCCAGCCGAGCCGGCCGTCGCTGCGGAGGCGGACGTCGATCCGGCCGTCGGCGCAGTCGGGCGACCCGTGGAGGCGCTCGCGGAACGAGAGCACGCGGCGGTCGGCGCCGGCGAACGTGAGCGTGCCCGTGCAGTCGAGCGCGCCCGTGTAGGACGTTTTCCCGGCGTCGGCGCCCGGTTCGAGGTGGTCGATGGTGAGGACCAGCGTGTAGCGGAGCTCGGCCTCCTCGACCTCGCCCGTCCACGTCCCGACGACGTCGGGGAGGCCCTCGTCGTCCAGGCGCGGCGTCTCGGGCTCGGGCGCCTCGCACGCGGCGAGCGCGAGGCATCCCGCGAGCACGAGCGCGCCGGCCCTCACCCGTCCGCCGTCTCGCGGCCGAGCGCGTCCGCCAGCTTGGCCACGAGCCCGTCGAACGAGCCGTTCGACATGACGAGCGCGAGGTCGCCGTCGCCGAGGCTCTCG
>CAXRFJ010000464.1:0-2065 GCA_964229475.1 Rubrivirga sp. | reverse complement strand
CCGAGGACCTCTCAGCCTCCGCCCTCGACGGCGTCGACGTGCTCGTGATGCCCGACGGCAGCTACGGCTCGTGGCTCACGTCCGACCGCGCCGACGCGCTCCGCCAGTGGGTCCGGGGCGGCGGCCGGCTGATCGCGCTCGAGCGCGGCGCGACGGCGCTCGCCGGCCGCGACGGGTTCGGGCTGGAGACCCGCGACGCGCCCGACGCCGACTCCACGGCCGAGGCCCGCCTCCGCCGCTACGCCGAGCGCGACCGCCAGAGCGCCACCGGCGACGTGCCGGGCGCCGTCTACCGCGTCGCCCTCGACAACTCGCACCCGCTGGCGTTCGGCTACCCCGACTGGACGTACGTCCTCAAGCGCCGCGTGGCCCCGGCCGACTTTTTCGCGCCCGGCGACGGGTGGAACGTGGGCGTCGTCCGGTCCGGCACGCCGGCGGCCGGGTTCGCGGGCGCCGAGGCGCAGGCCCGGCTCGAGGACTCGGTCGTGTTCGGGGTCGAGGAGGTCGGCCGCGGGTCGGTCGTGTACCTCCTCGACTCCCCCCTCTTCCGCGGCTTCTGGGCCGACGGCCAACTCCTCTTCGCCAACGCCGTCTTCGGGATGGAAGCGTTTTAGAGACTCGCGCGTATGCCCCTCATGACCGACGACTCGCCCCCCCGCAAACCCGCCGGCACGGCGCTCGCCGCCCTCGGCGTCCTCGCCCTCGTGGGCTACGGCGTGCTCGGCGCCTCGCCCGAGCACCCCGGCCTCCCGACCGCCCAGCTCGCCCTCGCGGCGCTCCTGGTCGTGACCGGCATCGCGATGCGGGAGGGCCGCGGGCCGCGCTGGATCGACTTCGCGGCCGGCGCGCTCGTCGGCGCCCTCGCGCTCGACCTCCTCAACCGGCTGCTCGCGTAGCCGCGCCGCGCGAAGACCGGAGGAACACGCCCGCGCGCCCTTGGGCCGCCCGGAGGGCTCCGCTACCTTCCGTGTCTGCCCAGAGGCCCCGATTCCGATGCAGAACGACATCCACCCCGACTACCCCTTCGTCACCGTCACGCTCGCGGACGGCACCGAGTTCACGACGCGCTCGACGATGGGAGGCGACTACAGGTCCGAGGTCGACTCGTCGAACCACCCGTTCTACACGGGCAAGAAGACGATGGTCGACACCGCCGGCCGCGTCGAGAAGTTCATGCGCCGCTACGGCAACTCGAACGCCAAGCAGGCCGCGGCGGCCAAGGAGGAGGAGGAAGCGGCGGCGACCGCCGAGGGCTAAGGCCCCCTCCGCACCGATCCCCCGAGGCGGGCGGCCCCAGGCTGCCCGCCTCGGTCCGTTTGTGGAGGCCGCGGCGCGCACGACCGCGCCGCGACTCAGGGGCGGAGCAGGACCTTCCCGCGGTTTTTCCGCTCCTCGAGGTAGCGATGCGCCTCGGCCGCCTCGTCGAACGCGAACACGCGGTCGACGTGCGGCCGGACCTTCCCGGCCTCCGCGTAGGCGAGGAGCGTCCGTGCCCAGCCGGCGACGCGGTCGCGGGCCTCCCAGAGGTGGCCGAGGTTCACCCCGAGCACGCCGTGGTTCGCGTTCATGAGCGCGAACGGGCTCGTCCGCACCCACGGCACCCTCAGCGCCATCCGCGCCAGCGCCAGCCGGCCGCCCCCCGTCACCGACGACACGCCGTAGACGACGAGCCGGCCCGACGGCGCGAGGGCGTCGAGGCTCCGGCCCCAGTGCTCGCCCCCGATCGGGTCGAGCACGAGGTCGACGCCCTCCCCATCCGTCAGGTCGCGCACCTCGGCCACGAAGTCGTCGTGGCGGTAGTCGATCGCGTGGTGGTAGCCCCGCTCGCGGACGTAGCCGTGCTTGCCGGGCGAGGCCGTCCCGAACAGCTCGACGCCGTAGATCACGCCGAGGTCGGCGCAGGCCGTCCCGACGCCGCCCGAGGCGCCGTGGACGAGGACCCGCATCCGCCGCCCGCCCAGCTCGCGCGCGTGGCGGACGCTCCCCATCACGACCATCATCTGGAACGCCGTGAGGTAGGTGACCGGGAGCGCCGCGCCGTCCTCCGCGCTCATCCCGGCCGGCC
>CAXRFJ010000463.1:0-4784 GCA_964229475.1 Rubrivirga sp. | reverse complement strand
CCCGCCTCGGCGCCGAGGCGGAGGGGGCCACGCCGCCCGCGCGGTGATCGAGCTCGACTACACGCTGCGGACCGTCGCGCTCGGCGCGGCCGTGCTCGGGCTCTCGTCCGGGTCGCTGGGCGCGTTCGCCGTGCTCCGCGGGCAGTCGCTCCTGGGCGACGCCATCAGCCACGCCGCGCTGCCGGGCGTCGCCCTCGCGTTCCTGCTGACGGCCAGCAAGGCCCCGCTCGTGCTCGTCGTCGGCGCCGGGCTGGCGGGGTGGGTGGGGACGCTCTGCGTGAGCGCCGTCGTCGAGCGGAGCCGGGTGCCGTACGACGCCGCGCTCGGCATCGTGCTGTCGGTCTTTTTCGGGCTGGGGATGGTCCTGCTCACCTACATCCAGGCGCAGCCGGACGCGAGCCAGGCGGGGCTCGACACGTTCCTGTTCGGGCAGGCCGCCGCGCTCGTCGGCCGCGACGTCGTGACGATGGCCGTGCTCGGGGCCGTCGCGCTCGTGGCGATGCTCGTCTTCTGGAAGGAGTTCAAGCTGCTCCTGTTCGACCCCGACTTCGCCGCGTCGCAGGGCTTCCCGGTGCGTGCCCTCGACGTCGGGCTGACGACGCTCCTCGTGGTGGCGATCGTGATCGGGCTCCAGACGGTCGGCGTCGTGCTGATGAGCGCGCTCATCGTGGCCCCGGCCGCCGCGGCGCGGCAGTGGACCGACCGGCTGTGGGGCGTCGTCGCGCTGGCCGGCCTGTTCGGCGCTCTCAGCGGCGCGAGCGGGGCACTCCTTTCCGGCGCGACGGCCCGCATCCCGACCGGCCCGACGATCGTGCTCGTGGCGACCGCCGTCGTGGGCGTGAGCCTGCTCCTGGCGCCGCGGCGCGGGCTGGTGGCGGCGTGGGCGCGCGGGATCCGGAACCGCCGCGTGCTCCGCGTGGCCGGGACGCTCGAGGACCTCTACACGCTCGCGCTCGCCCACGAGGACGTCCACTACCCGCACCCCGCCGCGACGCTCCAGACCATGACCGCCCGCCCCGAGGCCGTCGGCCCCACGCTCAGCCGGCTCCAAGCCCAAGGCCTCGTCGAGCCCCGCGACGACGCCTGGGCGCTCACGCCGCGCGGCCTCGCGGAGGCCCGGCGGCTGGCGCGCGACCGAACCGCTGACTCCGTCGAATCGCCTCCTTCGTAGCTGTTTCGTGTTGCGTGTTGCGTCGTCGTGAGAGCCGATCACGCAACACCACACACGCAATACACCAGGCACGCCGTCCGAATCGACCTTGACGCCCCAACTCGAAATCCAGCTCATCGCCTCCGTCACGGCCGCCGCGTGCGCGCTGGTGGGGGCGTTCCTCGTGCTCCGCCGGACCGCGCTGCTCTCCGACGCCATCAGCCACGCGATCCTGCCCGGGATCGTGCTGGCGTTTTTCCAGACCGAGAACCTCAACTCGCCGCTCCTCCTCGTCGCCGCGGCCGTGACGGGCGTGCTGACGGTCGGCGCGATCGAGGCGCTGGGGCGGACGCGCCTCGTGAAGCAGGACGCGGCGATCGCCCTCGTCTTCCCGGCCCTGTTCTCGATCGGCGTCGTGCTCATCTCGCGGTACGCGTCGGGCGTCCACCTCGACACCGACGCCGTGCTCCTCGGCGACCCGGCGTTCTCGTGGATCGAGCGCGTGACCGTCGGCGGGCGGGACCTCGGGCCGCAGGCGCTCTGGCTGATGGGGACGGTCCTCGTCGCCGTCGCCGCGTTCGTCGGCCTGTTCTACAAGGAGCTGAAGATCAGCACGTTCGACGCGGCGCTGGCGGGCGCGCTCGGGCTGGCCCCGGCCGCCGTCCACTACGCGCTGATGTCGCTCGTGTCGGTCGTCGCCGTCGGCGCGTTCGACGTGGTCGGGTCGATCCTCGTCGTCGCGCTGATGATCGCGCCGCCGGCCGCGGCGTGGCTGCTGACCGACCGGCTGCCGGTCCTGCTCGGCCTGTCGGTCGGCCTCGGCGTGGCGAGCGCGGTGTCGGGCTACTGGGTCGCGCGCGGGTTCGACGTGTCGATCGCGGGGGCGATGGCCGTGATGGCGGGCGTCCTGTTCACGGGCGCGTTCGCGTTCGCGCCGGACCGCGGGCTGGTGGCGCAGGCCCGCCGCCGCGCCCGCCAGCGCATCGCGTTCGCCGAGCGGATGCTCCTCGTCCACCTCCTCCACCACGAGCACACGCCCGAGGCGGACCGGGAGTGCCGCGTGAGCCACCTCCAGGAGCACCTCCACTGGGCGCCGGCCTTCGCCTCGCGCGCCGTGCGGGCGGCCGAGCGCGGCGGCGCCGTCCACCGCTCCGGCGACCGGCTGGCGCTGACGGACACCGGGCGCGCGTCGGCGCGCCGCGCGATGGTGGGGTAGGGGAGCCGAATCGCCTTCCGGCGGGGACGACAACTGCCTAGGTTCGCGGCGCTTCCGCCCCGGGCCGATGCCCCGAGTCGCCGCCGTCCTGCTCCTCCTCTCGCTCGCCGCGTGCGGCTCGACCGAGCCCGCCGACACGTCGCCGGAGCCGGGGTTCAACGTCCTGTTCGTCGGCAACAGCCTGACGGTCACGAACGACCTGCCGGGGATGGTCGCGCAGCTGCTGCCGACGCTCGACGGCGAGGACGTCCACATCGGCGTCGTCGCGGCGGCGGACGTGTCGCTGGAGGACCACTGGCACCTCGGCGGCGCGCGGGAGGCCATCGCCTCGGGCGACTGGGACGTGGTGGTGATGCAGCAGGGGCCGTCGTCGGTGCCCCAGAACCAGATTCACCTCGCGACGTGGGTCGGCCACTTTGCCGACTTCGCCGAGACGCACGGCGTCCGCCCGGCGGTCCTGATGGTGTGGCCGCCGGAGGGCGACGAGGCCCGGGTCGAGGCGGTCGTGACGGCCTACGCGACGGCCGCCCGCGAGGCCGGCGCCGCGCTGTTTCCGGCCGGCGCCGCGTGGCGCCTCGCCCGCGCCGAGGGCACCGCGGACCCGTACGGCCCCGACCGCTTCCACCCGAGCCGGGCCGGCACCTACCTCGCTGCGCTCACGGTCGTCGGCGGCCTCACCGGCGAGTCGACCGTCGGCCTCCGCGCGCTCGGGGGCGTCTCGGCGCCGACCGCCCTCGTGCTCCAGGCGCATGCCGACGCCGCCCTCGCGGCCTACCCGAACGAGTGAGTCCCTCCGCCTCGGCACCGAGGCGAGAGGAGTCAGCGGAGGACGGTGAGACCGGCGCTCGTTCCCGCCCCGCTGGCGGCCGTCACCCGGACCCGGTACGCCCCGGCCGCCCAGCCCGCCGTGTCGATCCCGACCCGCTGCCCGTCCGCCGCCGGGCCGTCCCACGCCACGGCCACCTCCCGGCCCCCCGCGTCGACGACCGACACGCGGACCCGCTCCGGCGACGCCAGCTCCAGCACGACGGCGACCGCCCCGCCCGTCGGGTTCGGCCGGACCGAGAGCCCGAGCCCGCCCGAGGCGGGCGGCCCCGGGGCCGGCTCGCCCGCCACCGGGTAGATGGCCTCCGTCGTCCGCCACCCCCCGACGTCCGTCGCCGCGTAGACCCGGCCCTCCGGGCCCACCGTCAGCGACCGGACCCTCCAGCCGCCGTACCCCTCGCCGACGTCGGTCCACGTCCGGCCCCCGTCCTCCGACCGGACGATCGCGCCGACGGCCGGCGTCGACCCGGCCCGGGTCGGACCGACCCCGGCCCACACGGCCCCGTCCCGAGTGGCCAGGAGCGCGACCTCGTTCGCGTTGTCGAGCCCGAGGGCCGACGGCGAGAACCGGTGCCGGCGCTCCCACGTCGCCCCGCCGTCGTCGGAGGCGTAGACGGTCGCCGTCGAGTCCCGCCCGAACGCGAAGTCGTAGAGCCCGGCCAGGGCCACGCCCCCGTACGGGTGGCCGGGCTCGGGGACGAACGCGAACGAGTACGCGATGAACCGGGCGAACCCGTAGGCCCCCTCGCCCGGGGTCCACGTCTGGCCGCCGTCGTCGGAATAGGCCACCCCGTTGTACATCCCGACGAGGAGCCGTCCGTCGGGGAGCGCCGGCGACGGGGGGACCTCGCCGAACGAGAGCCCGTCGCCGCCGGTCTCGCCGAGGGTCCGCCACGTCCCCTCCCGGCCGTCGTCGTCGGACCGCCCGACGGACCCGCCGTCGTGGTAGAACAGGGCGCCCTCGCCGGCCGCGTTCCGGAGGGCCGGGAGCGACGACTGGTAGATCGGGAAGGCGGGGTACCCCTCCCCGGCCACCTTGTACTCCCACACCCCCCCGAGCGGGAGTCGGGAGAGGAGCGTGGCCCCGGCCGGGGCGCCGATGAGGACGGTCCCGCGGGGCGTGATGACGCCGGTGTACGGGGCGCACCCGCGCGTGCAGAGGTTGTCCCAGTCGCCGTACGTGTCGTCGGGATCGCCGTCGGGGTTGTAGAGGAGCGGGCCGTAGCCGCTGATCCAGACGGGCGTGGGGTCGCCGGGGAAGAAGGCGACGGCGGGGCCGTTGGTCCCCGGCCGGTCGCCGACGAGCGGCAGCGGCTCCCAGACGACGGTGGGGGCGCCCTGGGCCCCCGCGCCGCCGGCCGCCAGCGCGACGAGGAGGGCAAGAACGGTGCGGGGTCTCATGCGGGATCGGTCGGCCACTCCCCCACGATACCGAGTCGCGCCGTCGGGCGCGGGGTGATCCTCGCCGCCCTCTGCCCTCAACAGCCCCGCCCGCCTCGGCACCGAGGCGAGAGGGGCCGCGACAGACAAAAAGCCACCGGGGTCGGGCGCGGGGCGCCGTCTCCCGGTGGCTGGCGGGGCGCACGGACCAAC
>CAXRFJ010000462.1:0-2172 GCA_964229475.1 Rubrivirga sp. | reverse complement strand
GCGGCTGCGGCCGCGGGCGACGCCGTCAGGAGGTCGACGCGCCCGCGGGCCTCAGCCAGCGTCCGCAGCCCCAGAG
This sequence comes from Rubrivirga sp., assembly GCA_964229475.1. Lineage (GTDB taxonomy): Bacteria > Bacteroidota > Rhodothermia > Rhodothermales > Rubricoccaceae > Rubrivirga. The sequence continues at coordinate 2,096 of CAXRFJ010000462.1, read as the reverse complement.
CCGCCAGGATCTGGCGGGCCTCCTCGGCCACGAAATGGAAGTAGTTGACGACGTTCTCCGGGGTCCCCCGGAAGTGCGAGCGGAGCGTCTCGTCCTGCGTCGCGATCCCGACCGGGCACGCGTTGAGGTGGCACTTCCGCATCATGATGCAGCCCATCGCCACGAGCGGCGCCGTCGCGAAGCCGAACTCGTCGGCCCCGAGCAGCGCGCCGATCACGACGTCGCGGCCCGTCTTGAGGTGGCCGTCGACCTCGAGCCGCACGCGGTTGCGGAGGCCGGTCGCGCGGAGGGCCTGCTGGACCTCGGCCAGCCCGAGCTCCCACGGCAGCCCGGCGTGCGCGATCGACGTCTGCGCGGCGGCGCCCGTCCCGCCGTCGGAGCCCGAGACGAGGATCGTGTCGGCCCCGGCCTTGGCCACGCCCGCCGCGATGGTCCCGATGCCGGCCTCGGACACCAGCTTGACCGTGATGCGCGCGTCGGGGTTGACCGTCTTGAGGTCGAAGATGAGCTGGGCGAGGTCCTCGATGGAGTAGATGTCGTGGTGCGGCGGCGGTGACGTGAGCCCGACGCCGGGCGTCGCGTGGCGCGCCTTCGCGATCGGCCCGACGACCTTGAAGCCGGGGAGCTGGCCACCCTCGCCGGGCTTGGCGCCCTGGGCCATCTTGATCTGGATCTCGTCGGCCGTCCCGAGATATTCCGCCGTCACGCCGAAGCGGCCCGACGCGATCTGCTTGATCCGGCTGCGCGCCGGGTTCGAGAGCGGGTACCGCTCCGGCGCCTCGCCGCCCTCGCCCGTGTTGCTCTTCCCGCCGAGCCGGTTCATGGCGACCGCGAGCGTCTCGTGGGCCTCCTTCGAGATCGACCCGTACGACATCGCGCCGGTCTTGAACCGCGTGACGATGTCGCCCCACGGCTCCACCTCGTCCGTGTCGGCGGGTGTTTCGGCGTGGACGAAGTCCAGCAAACTGCGGAGCGTCGAGCGCCGCCGCGAGAGGTCGTCGACGGACGCCGAGAAGGCCGTGAACGAGGCGTAGCGGCTCGCGTCCCCGTCGTCGGCGCGGACGGCCTGCTGGCGGCGGACGATCGACTCGGGGCCCCACGCGTGGCGCTCGCCGTTCCGGCGCCACTGGTAGCGCCCGCCCACGTCGAGGCCGCTCGCGCTCACCTGCGCGTGGCGCTGGCGGAGCTCGGCCTCCAGGTCGGCGAAGGTGGCGCCGGCGATGCGCGAGGGCGTCCCGGCGAAGGCCGCCTCGACGACCTCGTCGGCCAGGCCGAGGGCCTCGAAGATCTGGGCGCCCTGATAGCTGCGGAGCGTCGAGATGCCCATCTTCGAGAGCACCTTCAGGAGCCCCTTCCCGATGGCTTTGACCGTCTTGGCGACGGCCGCGTCCGGCTCGGCCTCGACGTGCCCCGCCTCGGCCAGCCAGCGGACCGTGTCCACGAGCAGCGTCGGGCAGACGGCCGAGGCGCCGTAGCCGACGAGCGCGGCGATGTGGTGGACCTCCCGGGCCTCGCCGGTCTCGACGACGAGCTCGGCGAACGTCCGTAGCCCGCGCCGGATCAGCCCGTGGTGGACCGCGCCGACGGCCAGCAGCGACGGGATCGGCGCGCGCTCGGCGTTCGCGGCGGAGTCCGACAGGACGAGGATCGAACATCGCCGCTCGATGGCCTCGGCGGCCTCGGTCACGAGCCGGGCGACGGCGTCGGCGAGCGCCTCGTCGGGGCCGAGCGTCGCGTCGAGCGTGGCCGTGCGGAACGCCGGGTCGCGGTCGCCGAAGGCGCGGACGCGGGCGAGGTCGTCCGGTGTCAGCACCGGCTGCTCGAGACGGAGGCGGCGGCACAGCTCGGGGCCGGGCTCGAGCACGTTCTGTGCCTCGCCGAGGTGCGTGATGAGCGACGTCACGAGCTCCTCGCGGATCGCGTCGAGCGGCGGGTTCGTGACCTGCGCGAACCGCTGGCGGAACCGGTCGAACAGGAGCCGCGGCCGGTCCGAGAGCGCCGCGATCGGCGTGTCGTCGCCCATCGACCCGATGGCCTCCTTGCCGTCGCCGGCCATCGGCGGGATGAGGATGCCGAGGTCCTCCTGCGTGTAGCCG
>CAXRFJ010000461.1:0-2985 GCA_964229475.1 Rubrivirga sp. | reverse complement strand
AACTCCCGCTCGAACGGGAGCGGCGCGGCCCAGAACGCGCCGGCCTCGTCGCGGACCCGGTCGTCGGGGTGGACGACGTCGAGGAACGGCCGCCCCTCGAGCGCCGCGGGCTCGATCCCGACCACGCCGGCCAGCGCGGGGTCCGCGAAGACGACGGTCCCGTCGGGGTCGAGGATGACGACGGCGTCGGCGAGGGAGGCGGAGAGGGCGTCGTAGGCGTCCTGGCCCTCGAACGAGAAGGAACGGTCAGACATGCGGGCGGCCGGAGAAGGGGCCGCCGCCGCGGCCCGGAGGGCGCCGCGGCGGCGGGGGCACAAGCTACGCACACGCTCAGATTCGTGGCCCTACCTAACGGCGACTCTGCCTAGCGTTCCACCCGGACCGAGTCCAGCACGACGGTCGACACCTCGAACGTCCGCCCGGCGTCGTGGAGGTCGCCGAAAGCGCCCAGGTCGTCGAGCGAGTCGGCCGAGAGGTTCCGCCAGTCCTGGAACACGACGCCGCCCTCGCGCCACGTCCGGATCGGCACGCGGAAACGGGTCCCGGTCGCGGCCCGGGCCGTGTCGCCGGGCGTGGTCTCGTAGGTGTAGGCGTAGTGGCCGATCTGGCCGTCCGCCTGGCGGAGCCAGTAGACGTAGCGGTCCTCGTAATCGGCCCCGCCGCCCTCCTGGGCGAACGTGACCTCGACGCGGTCGTAGTCCTCGCCGCCGACGCGGTCGGGCGTGAGGAGCCGGGCGCGGACGGCCGGGTCGGCGAGCGGCGCCGGCAGGAGCGCGAAGTAGACGACCGAGTTGACGGCCGTCGTGAGCGCCGCCGCGCCGCGGGGCGTGAGCGGCGCCTCGACGCCGTCGACGAACCGGTGCGCCCCGTCATTGTCGACGACCTCCTCGATCACGCGGCCCCGCTCGTCGGTGAGCGTGCGGCTGTAGCGGAACCGGCCGCCGTCGCGCTCGGCGACGAACGGCGTGCCGCGGAAGGAGAACCGGACGGTCGCGTCGTCGAGGAGCGCCGAGCCGTGGTGCGTCCGGGCGCGGTCGAGGAGGGCGAGGGCCTCGGCGTCGCCCTGCGGCCCCGGCCGTTCGCAGGCGGCGAGGGCGAAGAGGGCGAGCGAGTAGACGAGTGAGCGAGTTCGCAAGGGGTCCCGAAGGCAGGCGCGGTGCTACAGAATACAGGAGGCGCCCGGGCGTCGACCTGTTCACCCGTGGCCCGCTCGCCCCCTCACACGAACGGCGACTGGCGGGACGCCAGCGCCAGCTTCTGCGTGTCCTGCGCGATGACGAGTTCCTCGTTGGTCGGGACCACCCACACCGGGACGGCGCTGTCGGGCGTGGTGATGGCCGCCTCGGCGCCGTTGGCGGCCTCGTTGGCCCCCGCGTCGAGCCTCATCCCGAGGCCGTCGAGGCCGTCGAGGATCTGGGCCCGGATCGGCGCGGCGAACGTCCCGATGCCGGCCGTGAAGGCGACGGCGTCGAGCCCGCCGAGGACGGCGAGGTAGCGCCCGAGGTAGCTCTTGACGCGGTAGCAGAACACGTCGATCGCCTGCTGGCAGCGGACGTCGCCGTCGGCGGCCTCCGCCAGCAGGTCGCGCATGTCGGCCGCGAACCCGCTCAGCCCGAGGAGCCCCGAGTACCGGTTGAGGAGCGTGTGGACCTCCGCCAGCGGCATGTCCTCCTTCTCCATCACCTCGAACACGATCGACGGGTCGAGGTCACCGGAGCGCGTCCCCATCACGAGGCCCTCGAGCGGCGTCATCCCCATCGACGTGTCGACGGAGCGGCCGTCGCGGATGGCGGCCATCGAGCACCCGTTGCCGAGGTGGATCGTGACGACGCGCGAGTTCTGCTGGTCGAGCCCCGCGAGGTCGTAGAGCCGGCGGCTGACGTAGTAGTGGCTCGTCCCGTGGAACCCGTAGCGGCGGATCTTGTGGCGCCGGTAGAGCCGGTTCGGGAGCGCGTAGAGGTAGGCCTCCGGCGGGATCGTCTGGTGGAACGCCGTGTCGAAGACGGCGACCTGGGGGACGTTCGGGAACGCCTTCTGGGCGGCCCGGATGCCCTGGAGGTTGGCCGGGTTGTGGAGCGGCGCGAGGTCGAACGCGTCGCGGATGGCGTCGACCACCTCGCCGTCGATGAGCGCGGACTCGGCGAACCGCTCGCCGCCGTGGACCACGCGGTGCCCGACGGCCTGGACGTCCGGCAGCCGGTCGTCCTCCCCGTCCGCCTCGCGCATCTTCTCGAGGAGGTGGGCGAGGGCCGCGGCGTGGTCGGGCGCCTTGAGCGAGATCCGCTCGGGCTTGGCCGCGCCGACCCGGAACGACGCGAGCGACGAGACGGCGCCGATCCGCTCGACCTGGCCGGCCGCGAGCGTCTGCCCGGCTGCGGCGTCGATCAGGTCGATCTTGAGCGACGAGGACCCGGCGTTGAGGACGAGGACGACCATGGGGGACAGGGCTGGGGGCGGAGGGCCGCGGACCGGACGGTCCGCCGGCCCTCGGTAAACCCTTCGCCCGGTCCTCGTTCCGGCGCTCCCGGCCCGGCGCTCAGCGCGCTACGCCTCCACCACGCGCGAGCGCTTCTGGTCGTAGGCGTCGTGGAGCGCGCGGGCCGCCGCGTTGCGGACGTCCGTCGGGTCGCCGTCGGCCGGGGCCACGGCGCCGATGAAGAGGGGCGGGTCGCCGGAGGCGAGCCGGTCGCACCACGTGGCGGCGCCGGCCGGGGCGAGGGCGAGGACGACGCCGAAGAGGAGGTCGCCGACCGGCTCGCTCCGGCGGACGTCGGGGGCCGACGCGAGGCGGTCGCGGAGCTCGGCCTCGGCCCGGGCGACCGCCTCGGGCGCGTGCTCGGTGAGGCGCTCCTCGGCGTCGGCGAGGGTGACGAGGGCGAAGGCGAGCGGGCGCTCGGCGTCGCGGGCCGCGGCCTGCTCCTCGGCGATGATGGTCGCGCGGGGGACCGGCGCGGCCTCCTCCGGCGCGTCGTCGGCCGCGTCGGG
>CAXRFJ010000460.1:0-2680 GCA_964229475.1 Rubrivirga sp. | reverse complement strand
GCCCGATCCGCGGGCGCCGCCGCGGGCGGGACCGGCCCTCAGCCCGCGTACTCACCCCACACCGTGCGGAGCCGCCCGGCGATCTCGCCCACCGTCGCCTCGGCCTCGACGGCGTCGAGCACGTGCGGCACCACGTTCTCGTCGCCGCGCGCGGCCCGCTCGACGGCGGCCATCGCGGCCTCCCAGCGCCCGGCGTCGCGCGCCGCGCGGAGCGCCCGGACGCGGGCGACCTGCTCGTCGCGGACGGCGTCCGGCACCCGGAGGAGCTCGACCTCCGCCGCCTCGGCGTCCGCCGCGAACCGGTTGACGCCGACGACGACGCGCTCGCCGGCCTCGATCTCCCGCTGCGCCCGGTACGCCGACTGCGCGATGCGGTCCTGGAAAAAGCCGTCCTCGATGGCCGCGACCGCCCCGCCCATCGCGTCGATCTCCTCGATGAGCGCCCGCGCCGCCGCTTCGACGTCGGCCGTGAGCCGCTCGACGAGGTACGAGCCCGCGAGCGGGTCGACGGACCCCGTGACGCCGCTCTCGTGGCCGATCACCTGCTGCGTGCGGAGCGCGAGCGTGGCCGCCTGCTCGGTCGGGAGCGCGAGGGCCTCGTCGAACCCGTTCGTGTGGAGCGACTGGGTCCCGCCCAGGACGGCCGCGAGGGCCTGGAGCGTCACGCGCGGGACGTTGACGAGCGGCTGCTGCGCCTGGAGCGTCGACCCGGCCGTCTGGGTGTGGAACCGGAGCATCATCGCCTTCGGCTCGGTCGCGCCGAACCGGTCGCGCATGATCTCGGCCCACAGCGTCCGCGCGGCCCGGAACTTGGCGACCTCCTCGAAGAAGTCGTTGTGCGCGTTGAAGAAGAAGCTCAGCCGCGTTCCGAACGTGTCGACGTCGAGGCCGGCGTCGAGGGCGGCCTCGACGTAGGCGATCCCGTCGGCGAGCGTGAACGCGAGCTCCTCGACGGCCGTCGCGCCGGCCTCGCGGATGTGGTAGCCCGAGATGGAGATCGTATTCCACCGCGGCGTCTCCTCGGCGCACCACGCGAACGTGTCGGTGATAAAGCGCATCGACGGGCGCGGCGGGTAGATGTAGGTCCCGCGCGCGGCGTACTCCTTGAGGATGTCGTTCTGGATCGTCCCGCCGAGCTTTCGGGGGTCCGCCCCCTGCTCCTTCGCCACGGCGACGTAGAGCGCGAGGAGGATCGGCGCCGTCGCGTTGATGGTCATCGACGTGGTGACGGACTCGAGGTCGATCCCGTCGAACAGCCGCCGCATGTCCTCGATGGACGCGACGCTCACGCCGACCTTCCCGACCTCGCCCTCGGCCATCGGGTCGTCGGGGTCGTAGCCGATCTGGGTGGGCAGGTCGAAGGCGACGCTCAGCCCGCGCGCGCCGGCCGCCAGCAGGGCGTGGTAGCGGGCGTTCGACTCGGCCGCGGTCGAGAAGCCGGCGTACTGGCGCATCGTCCAGAGCCGCGTCCGGTACATCTCGGGGTAGACGCCGCGCGTGAACGGGAACGCGCCGGGCGCGCCGAGGCGGTCGCCGAGGTCGGCGGGGAGGTCCGCCTCGGTGGCGACGGCGGGGACGGCGAGGCCGGAGGACGTCTCGGGGGCGGCGGAGTCGGCGGGCATGGCGGTCGGGGTTTCGGGCGGAACGCCGGGCGGCTCGGCGGGGTGCCGCACCCTACGGACCGCTCCCCTCCCCCGCCATGAAACCGCCACGCGACCTCGCCCCCGACGCCCGCCTCCGCCACGAGCTGGCGGCGCTCCTCCGCGGCGGCCAGGCCCACGTCGGGCCCCGCGCCCTCGACGGGGTCCCCGCCCACCGCGTCGACGACCGCGCCGAGGGCCTGCCGCACTCGCTCTACGCCCTCCTCTGGCACCTCCGGATGGCCCAGGCCGACCTCCTCGAGTACGCCACCTCGGCCGACTACGAGGCCAAGGACTGGCCGGCCGACTACTGGCCCGACGCGCCGGCGGCCCCGGGCGCCTGGGACCGCGAGCGGGCCGCGTTCCTCCGCGACCTCGACGCGCTCGTCCGCCTCGCCGAGACCGCCGACCTCACGGCCGAGCTGGCCCACGCGCCCGGCTACACCGTCCTCCGCCAGCTCCTCGTCGCGGCCGACCACAACGCCCACCACCTCGGGCAGATCGTCGACGTCCGCCGCGCGCTCGGCCTCTGGCCGCCGCCCGACGTGTAGGCCCGGGCCGATTCTTCGCCCGATTCCGCCGCGTTCGCGCGGTGTCGCGACGCGAGCCGACGTAGCCTCCGCGCGTGCCCGCGCCGTCCCCCCTCGCCCGCCTGAAGACCGCCGCCCGCCGCCTCGAGCGCGACGTGGACGCGCTCGTCGTGGCGTACCGGGACCCGCGCGTGCCCCGCGCCGCCCGCGTCGTCATCGGACTGACGGTCGCCTACGCCCTGAGCCCCGTCGACCTCATCCCGGACGTGATCCCGGTGCTGGGCGTCCTCGACGACCTCCTGGTGGTCCCGCTCGGGCTGTGGGTCGCGCTCCGGCTCGTGCCGGCCGGCGTCATCGCGGACGCGCGGCGGCGGGCGGCCGAGGCGCCGGGCGAGACGCTGTCGCTGCGCCAGACCGGCTTCCGGATCGTGCTCGGCCTGTGGGTCGGGCTCGTGGCGCTCGCCTGGCTCGCCCTCGCCTGACCGGCCCCGCCTCGGCGCCGAGGCGGAG
>CAXRFJ010000459.1:0-16257 GCA_964229475.1 Rubrivirga sp. | reverse complement strand
ACGACCGTCGAGTCCGTCCAGCGCGACCTCACCGAGGCCGCGGGCGACGTGCAGGACGCCGCGCACAAGGTGTTCCTCGCCGGCCTCGGCGCGCTCGCGATGGCCGAGGACGAGGGCTCGAAGGCCTTCAAGAAGCTCGTCAAGAAGGGCGAGAAGGTGAAGCTCCCCGGCCTCGGCATGGACCGCGTCCGCGCCGTCCGCGCCCAGATCAGCGGCGAGGCCGAGAAGGCCGCCGACGACGTCAAGGGCCGCGTCAAGGACGCGCGCTACTTTGCCGGCGAGAAGGCCGACCAGGCCGAGACCCAGCTCAACGACACGGTCGCCGCCGTCATGAAGCGGCTCGGCGTCCCGACGCGGACTGAGATCTCGGAGCTGACCGCCAGTGTCGAGCGCCTTACCGCCCAGATCGAGCGGCTCAAGGAGGACCGCGCCGCCTCCACCACGCCCACCCTTGAGGCCGTCGGCGGCGGCTGGTACGAGGTCCGCCTCGGCGACGTCGTCGTCGAGAAGGTCCAGGGCAAGGACGAGGCGGAGAAGGCCCTGATCCGCGTGCAGGAGCAGCGGTCGTAACCTCTCCCCCCGACCACCGCCGGCGGGCGGGCGCGGATCGGCCGTGCCCGCCCGTTCTCTGTCCACTCCCCCCGGACCCATGCAGCTCACCGACCACCACCGGACCGGCTTCGTCGGCCTCGCCCTGGCGGGCGGCGGCCCCGAAGGCGCCATCTACGAGATCGGCGTCCTCCGTGCGCTCGACGACGCACTCGACGGGCTCGACCTCAACGACGTCCGCGTGACGGTCGGCGTCTCGGCGGGCGCCTTCGTCGGCGCCTCGCTGGGCAACGGGATCACGACCGCCCAGCTGGTGCGCTCGGTGGTGGGGGAGGAGCCGACGGAGCACCCGTTCCGCCCCGAGCTCTTCCTGTCGCCGGCCTTCCGCGAGTACGCCCGGCGCGGCCTCCGCGTCCCGCTCCTCGCCTGGGAGGCGTTCCGGACCGCCGTCGACGACCCGAAGGGGACGGGCGGCTTCCTGTCGTCGCTCGTCGCCCACCTCGGGCGCGCGGTGCCCGTCGGCGTGTTCGACAACGCGCCGCTCCGTGACTACCTCGAGGCCCTCTTCTCGATCCCGGGGCGGACCAACGACTTCCGCCAGCTGCGGAACCCGCTCTACGTGGTCGCGACCGACCTCGACTCGAGCGAGACCGTCGTCTTCGGATCCGAGGGCGCGGACCACGTCCCGATCTCGCTGGCCGTCCAGGCCTCGACGGCGCTGCCCGGCCTGTACCCGCCGGTCGAGATCGAGGGCCGGCACTACGTCGACGGCGTCCTCAACAAGACCGTCCACGCGTCGGTCGCGTTCGGCCACGGCGCCGGGCTGGTGCTCTGCGTCAACCCCATCGTCCCGGTCGACACGGCCCGGGCGGTGGCGGACGGCGCCATGCGCCGCGGCCGCCTGACGGACCGCGGGATGCCGGGCGTGATGAGCCAGACGTTCCGGACGCTCATCCGCAGCCGGATGGACACCGGCATGGCCGCCTACCGCGACCGCTACGTCGACGCCGACCTGCTCCTCTTCGAGCCGCGCCGCGACGACTACAAGATGTTCTTCACCAACGTGTTCTCGTTCGCCTCGCGGAAGGAGGTCGTCGAGCACGCGTACCGCTCGACGCTGGAGCAGCTCCGCGACCGGGCCGACGAGGTGGGGCCGGTGCTGGAGCGGCATGGCCTCCGGCTCCGCGAGCGCGTCCTCGCCCGGAAGCGCTTCGACGTCTGGGACAGCGTGGGACTGGGCGGGGACGAGCCGCTCATGCCGTCGACGGTCGCGACGCGCGACCTCCGCGACGCCCTGGCCGAGCTCGACGAGTGGCTCGGGTGACCGGGCCCTAGCCCTCCGTCACGCGCAGGTGGTCGACGATCCGGCGCACGCCGGGGACGCGGCTCACGAGCCCGAGCACCGCCTCGCGCGTCGCGGCCGACGGGAGCGTCCCGTAGAGCGAGACGGCGCCGTCGTGGACGTAGACCGTGAGCCCCTTGACCGTCAGCCCGCCGGAGCGGACGCCGTCGCGGATCCGCCGGGCGACCGACTGGTCGGCCGTGGTCTTCGCGCGGGCCGCCTGGTGGCGGTCGACGAGGGCACGGAGGGCGGGGGGGAGGCCGTAGCCGAGGACTTGGGCGCTGGCGGACACGGGCGTGGAGGTGAGCCGTCCTGTTCCTGCGCAAGCGACGTGCCAGGGCCCGCGCAGCGCCCGGGTCTCGCCGATCCGGGCCCGGATCTCCAATACCCGGTCCGTTTCGAAACGCCTGCGTTCCGTCCGGCCCCACCCCGCCGGCCTCGGCGGCCTCCCCGAGGCTGCCGTCGCGTCAGGGGAGAGGCGCAGGGGCGCCACGGCCCTAGAAGCCGAGGCCCCCGCCCCCGAAGCCCCCGCCGCCGAACCCGCCCGTGCGGACCGTCGAGTTCGGCACGTCGAGGCGGAGGAAGTCGCGGAGGAACCCGCTCTTGACGTAGAGCGACACGGCGAACAGCTTCGTCACGCCGATCGGCTGCCAGTTGATCGCGAGCTCCCAGCAGTGGAGGTCGCGCCGGAGGCCGAGCCGCGTCGTCGTGATCTCCATCGACGTGAGGTCGAGGCCCGTGCTCCCGGTCAGCGACCAGTTCTGCGTCAGCCGCGTGTTGAACTGGGACACGTCGAGCGTGGCGAGCGTCCGTGCGTCGCCCGTGGCGGAGGCCGTCCGGTTGAGCGTGAGCCCGAGGGCGACCGACCACGGCGCCGAGTAGTCGACGTAGCCGACGGCCGCGCTGCGGGGGAGGAACGAGCTCGGATCGTACGGCTCGCCCGGGAGCGGCTGCCCGAAGACGGGGCGGACGTCGGTCGCGCCGGACCGCCGGGCGGACTGGAAGGTCCGGCTGATCTGGACGTTCGTGTTCGTCAGCCGGAGCGGGCGGCCGGTCGTCTCGAAGTACGTCAGCGGCGAGCCGGTCCCGAGCGTGTCGATGGCGTACGCCGAGAAGGTGGCGCCGCCGCTGGCGTTGACGCCGTAGGCCGTCGTCGTGAAGCGCGACGTGACGGGGCGGATGGGCTGGGACTCCGCGGCGAAGTTGTAGCCGCCCGAGAGGCTCAGCGACAGGAGCTGGGTCGTCTGGCTCCGCTCCTCGCCCGTCGAGTCGACGCGGACGGTCCGCCCGACGAACGTGTTCTGGACCGACAGGTTGAGCGCGCGCGTCGGGTCCGTCGGGATCGTCGGGTTGATGGCGTAGCGTCGCGTCCGGCCGGTCGAGTCGGCCTGGACCTCCTTGACGAAGCCGAACGCCTCGTAGTCGGGCTCGAACGAGAGCGACGCCTGTGGGGTGACCGTGTGGCGGATCCCGTCGAGCGCGCCGATCCGGACGGGGAAGGTCCCGTACAGCTCCGTCGAGGCCGAGGCGCTCAGGGACACGCGGCGGAACGGCGTGAACCCGGGGTCGCTCGTCGTCACCACGCGCTGGAGCTCCCCGTCGTAGGTCTGGACGACCGCCTCGTCGGCCCACGTCTCGGTGTACGTCAGGTTGGGGCCGAACGTGAGGTTGAAGCGCGGGACGGAAAACGACGCGCTGATCGGGACGGTCTGGACCACCTGGTAGTCGAACCGCTGCGTGTCGCAGGCGCGGTCGTTGGGGTCGGCGCAGGTCGCCTCGGCGAACGCGCTCGGGCTGAAGAGGGCGTCGAGCGCCGAGACGCCGGTCGAGTCGCTGAGCGGCGTGAAGGCGAAGGCGTTCTGCGCGTTGGCCGTGTAGCTGTAGCTGATCTTCTCGTACCACCGGTCGTCGCGGCCGGAGCGGAACGGGAAGCGGCGCTGCTGCGAGAACGACACCTGGGGGAGCGTCGCCGTGGTCCGGTTGTTGGCGAAGTCCTGGAACGCCTGGACCGACGCGTTGAGCGACCGCCCCACGCTCGGCCACTGCTGGGCGTACGACACCGTCGACGAGGTCGAGGCCCGGAGCTGGTCGGCCACGTTGTCCGACGCCAGCCGCTGGCTGACCGACTGGAGGTTGACGCTGGCCGTCAGCCGCTGGCCGGCCGGGAACGTCTGGTTGTGGCTCCACCGCAGGCCGACCGGCGTCCGCGGCGCGTAGCCCGGGTCGGTCGGCTCGCCCGTCACGATCCGCCCGTACTCCAGCCCGACCTGCCCGCTGTACGCGTAGCGCTTGTTGTAGCGGACCTCCCCGTTGAACTGGAACGAGCCCTGGGTGCCGACCTTCGCGGTGAGCTGGGCGTCGAGGTAGTCGCTGATGGCCCAGTACCAGCCGACGTCGTCGAGGTAGAGCCCGTAGTTGGAGTCGCGGCCGTAGGAGAACGGGAGCGGCCCGCTCCGCCGGCCCTCGGCGGCCGGGAAGTAGCCGAACGGGAGGACCAGCGGCATCGGCACGCCGAGCAGCTTGAGCCGGACCGGCCCCGTGAACACGCGCTCGCCGTCGACCACCTTGATCCGGCCCGCCTCGACGGCGTAGTGGGGGTGGTCGAGGTCGCACGTCGTGTAGGCCGCGTCCTGGGCGAACACGACGTGGGCGTCCTGCTGCTTGAGGATGCCGCCGAGCAGGTAGCCGTCCTCGATCTGCGTCCGCGCGCCCGTGACGCGCCCGCGGCGCGTCCGGAGGTTGTAGACGACCTCGCGGCCGGAGAACTGGCCCTCCTCGCCCTGGAACTGCGGCACCCCGACGTCGCCCGAGTCGGACGGCACGCCGGACGCCCGCAGCACCTCGCGCGCCGACTCGTAGTCGACGCGCCCGGCCGAGATCTGCGCGCCCTCGTACTCCGTCTGGACGTTGCCGAAGAGCGACACGACGTCGCCCGGCCCGGTCGGGTCCGCGCCCTCGCGGGGCGCCAGCGTCACGCGGAGCGAGTCGGTCGCCGTGTAGCGGACGGCCCGGTCGAGCCCGCCCTCGGCGGCCGGCGCGCGCGGGACGGGGAGCCGGATCGGCGGCGCCGGCGTGTCGACGGTGTCGGGCAGCGCGCCCGGGTCGGGCGCCGCCCCGGCGTCGGAGGCCGAGACGGCCGAGGCGGGCGGCCGGGCCGTCGTGTCGGGCGGGGCCCCGAGCGTGTCCGCGACGGCCGGCGTCCCGGCCCGTGCCGTGTCGGCGACGACCTGCGCGTGGGCGGAGGCCGCCAGCAGGACGGCCAGAAGAGGGAGGAGGCGGACCACGGGACCCGAACGGCGCCCGCGGCGGCTTCGTGCACGCATGGCCCGGCTAGGCCGCGTCGTCGAGGTGCTCGAACACGAGCCGCGCCGCGCCGAGCATCGCCACGTCGTTGCCGCGCGTCTCCTGCACGATCTCGATGTCGTCGCAGAGCGACGGGATGGTCCAGCGCCGCATCGCGTCGCGCGCCGGGTCGAGCAGGAAGTCGCCGGCCCGCGACACGCCGCCGCCCACGACCACCTTCCGGATGTCGAGGAGGTTGACGACGGAGCCGAGCAGGACGCCCAGCTTGTGGCCGGCCCACGCGAGCACCTCGATGGCCGCCTCGTCGCCCGCCAGCGCGGCGGCGTGGACGCGCTGCGGCGTGACGTCCTCGAGGTCGCGGCCGGACGTCGCGTGGAGGTTCGTCTCGCGGGCGAGGAGCTGGTAGCGGGCGTGCCGCGAGAGGAACCTCTGGCCGAGGTAGGCCTCGATCGCGCCCGCCACGCCGGCCCGGTCGTAGGGCCCCTCGTAGTCGATCGACATGTGGCCGATCTCGCCCGCGGCCCCGGTCGTCCCACGGAACAGCCGGTTGTCGACGATGATGGCGCCGCCGACGCCCGTCCCGAGCGTGACCATGACGAACGAGTCGTAGGGCTGGCCGGCGCCGTAGAAGGCGGAGCCGAGCGCGGCCGCGTTCGCGTCGTTCTCGGCGATGATCGGGCCGCGAAGGTCGACGCCGGCCTCGGCGATGCGCGGGCGGAGGTGCTCGGCGAGGTGGACCGTCTCCCAGCCCGGGATGTTCGGCGGCTTCGTCACCGTCGTCCGGTCCATCGAGACGACGCCCGGCACCCCGACGCCGATGCCCTCGACGTGCCCGTGCGCCTCGAACCCCTGCACCACCCGCGCGACGCCCTCCGCCATGCGGTCGAGCACGCGCTCCGGGCCGTGCTCCGCCTCCGTCGGCAGCGTCGCCTGCCGGACGATCCCCTCGGTCCGCTCGACGAGAGCGACCTTGAGGTTCGTCCCGCCGAGGTCGACCCCGACGGCGTACTCGGGCGGCGGCTGGGGCATCTACTCGCTCGCCTCGACGCGGTAGACGCGCTCGCCGGGCCGGCGCATCCCGTACTCCTCGCGCGCGACCTCCTCAAGCGTCGCGTCGTCGAGGCCCGCCTCGAGCTGGTCCGCCAGCGCGGCGTTCTCGTCGGCGAGCCGCTCGTTCTCGACCGTCAGGCGGTCGAGCTCATGGGCATAGCTGACGCGGCGGTACACGCTGTGGCTGTCGAAGAACGCGACCCAGAGGCCGAGCCCGATCACCCCGGCGATCAGGACGTTCCGGCGAAAGCTCTTGCTCATGGCGACGGTGGGGGACCCCCGAAGGTAGCGAGGACCGACGGGGGTGCCCAACCGAGGGCCGAGACTTAGAACCGGAACGCCTCCATGCCCGGGTAGACGGCCGCGTCGCCGAGGAGCTCCTCGATGCGGAGGAGCTGGTTGTACTTGGCGAGCCGGTCGCTCCGCGAGGCCGAGCCCGTCTTGATCTGCCCGCAGCCCGTGGCGACCGCGATGTCGGCGATCGTCGTGTCCTCGGTCTCGCCCGAGCGGTGGCTGAGGACCGACGCGTAGGCGTAGCGGTGGGCGAGCTCGACGGCCTCCAGCGTCTCGGTCAGCGTGCCGATCTGGTTCGGCTTGATGAGGATGGCGTTGGCCGTGTCCTCGTCGATCCCGCGCTGGAGCCGCGTCGTGTTGGTCACGAACAGGGCGTCGCCGACGAGCTGGATCTGCTCGCCGACGGCCTCGGTGAGCGCGGCCCAGCCGTCCCAGTCGTCCTCGTCCATGGCGTCCTCGATCGAGATGATCGGGTACTCCTCGACCCAGCCGGCCCAGAACTCGACCATCTCCTCGGACGAGAGCTTCCGGTCCGGGTCGGACTTGTAGAAGACGTACTTCCCGTCCTGGTACATCTCGGAGGCCGCGGGGTCGAGCGCGATGTAGAGGTCCTCGCCGGCCTCGTAGCCGGCCTTCTCGATGGCCTCGAGGATGACCTCGATGGCCTCCTCGTTCGACCCGAGGTTCGGCGCGAACCCGCCCTCGTCGCCGACGGCCGTCGAGTAGCCCTTCTTCTTGAGGACCGACTTGAGGTGGTGGAACACCTCGACGCCCATCCGGAGGCCCTCCGAGAACGTCTCGGCGCCGACGGGCATCACCATGAACTCCTGGAGGTCGACCGAGTTGTCGGCGTGCTTGCCCCCGTTGAGGATGTTCATCATCGGGACCGGGAGGCGCCGGGCGTTGGCGCCGCCGAGGTAGGCGTAGAGCGGGAGCCCGGCCACGATCGCGCCGGCGCGGGCCGTCGCCAGCGACACGCCGAGCAGCGCGTTGGCCCCGAGCTTCGACTTGTTCTCGGTCCCGTCGATGTCGAGGAGCGCGGCGTCGAGCGCCGGCTGGTCGAGCACGTCGAGGCCGACCACCTCGGGCGCGATCGTCTCGTTGACGTTCTGGACGGCCGTGAGGACGCCCTTGCCGAGGTAGACGTCGTCGTCGCCGTCGCGGAGCTCGACGGCCTCGTACTCGCCGGTCGACGCGCCGGACGGGACGGCCGCGCGGCCCACGGCCCCGTCGTCGGTGATCACGTCGACCTCGACGGTGGGGTTGCCCCGGCTGTCGAGGATCGGGCGGGCGTGGACGGAGGCGATGACGGACATGGCGGGTCGGGGGAGAGGGTGCCCTCAAGATACCGGCGTCGCCCGCACAGGTGCCCCGCCCGCCGCCGTTTCCGGGCTCGGAATCGCACTGACTTCGTCCGCCTCGGCGCCGAGGCGGAGGGGCCGGCTAGCGGACGCGCGTGGTGCACGAGCCGTAGGCGCCGAGCGAGGCCGTGATGGTCTGGCCCGCGCGGAAGCCTTCGGCCTCGTACCCATCACGGGTGGGCGCGGCGCGCTCATACCGATCGGCGACCCGGCGCGCGAGATCGGAGATCCGAGGGTCTGAGCTGTCGCGCGCGACGGCCCGGTAGAGGTCGGCGAGGCACCAGTACGCGAACCAGCCCCGGAGCGACGCCGGGCGGCCGACCGACCGGGCAATCAGCCCGGCCCGGCCGTACAAGCTCAGCCCGTGGCTGGGGAAGTAGCGCAATCCATCAGCGAACGCTGCCTCCGGGTTACGGTCTGGGTCCCAACTCAGGCGGTGGTAATAGAAATCAGCCCGTTGCCGGTTCGATGACGCGCGTTCGACCGCGGCGTTGAAGAGGCTGTCGGCCTCTGCGAGGCGGCCCCGTTGGTGCATCTGCATCGCCCTCGAATACAAGAGTTCGGGGTCGGGTGCTGCGTGCCCGCAGAACGGATCACACCCGTAGATCCGCCATGACCCAAGCAGCGTGTCCCGAACCTCCGCCACGTCCCAACCCCGTGCGCTGATCCGGTCGGGCTCCTGGATCGCAACGGCGAGCAGTTGCATGGCTTCATAGGACGCTAGGGTCCGCCGTTCGAACGTCTCCAGGAGCAGCTGGAGCTGGGCTTCAGAGACCGTGCTGGCGTCGGGGCCTGGCGGCTGCGCGACGGCCGTTCCGGCGATCAAGAGGGCTAGGACGAGTGGCCGCATCATGTGAGATAAAAAAAAGCCGGCCGCCCTCCAGAGGGCGGCCGGCGAGTCGTCCCGCCTCGGGGCCGAGGCGGGAAGGGTCCGGCTAGCGGACGCGCGTCGTGCACGAGCCGTACGCCCCGAGGCTGGCCGAGACCGACTGGCCCGGGCTGAAGCCCTCGAGGAAGTACTGGTCACGCGACGGGCCGGCCCGCTCGTAGCCCGCGGCGGCGCGGCGGGCGGTCGCGGAGATCCGGGCGTCGGAGCTCGACGCGGCCACGTTCCGGTAAATGTCGGCGAGGCACCAGTACGCGAACCGGCCCCGGAGCGACGTCGGGCGGCCGACGGCGTTGGCGATCAGGCCGGCGCGGCGGTAGAGGCTCGGGCCGTGGTTCGGGAAGTACTCGAGGGCCCGGTTGAAGTCCGAGGCCGAGCCGTACGGGCTCTGCCCGCGCGAGTAGAAGAAGTCGGCGCGCTGGGCGTTCGACTGGGCGTTCGTGATGGCCCGGTTGAACAGGTCGTTGCCGCGGCCCGACTCGCCGTCACGGTAGGCCTGGAAGGCCAGCGCGAGGAGCGTCCGCGGGTTGTCGACCTGGCGCGTGATCACGTCGAGGCGGAGGATCTGGCTTCGGATCTCGGCCACGTCCTCGCCCAGCGCCTCGAGGCGGTCGGGCTGCTGGAGCACGACGCCCAGCAGCGACAGCGCGTCGTTGTCGCCGATGGTGCCCGCGCGGAGGTCCGCAATGAGCGCCTCGACGGCCTCGTCCGACCCGACGGCGACGCCGCCCTGCTCGGCCGGGTCGGTCTCGATGTAGTCGGCGTACTGGTTGTAGTTCTGCTTGAGCGCCGCGTCGTCGAGGGCCGCGGCGACCTGGCGGATGAACTCGGCGCGGTCCGGGTTCGGCTGCTCGGCGCCGAACTGGTCGGCCGAGGCGTTGAACAGCTGGACGAGGTACCAGTCCTCGAGGCTGTCCGGCTTGGCCTGGAACGCGCGGTTGAACGCGTCGAACTGGCGCTCGGCCGCGTCGTCGTAGTAGGCGCTGTTCTGGAAGAAGAAGAAGCCCTCGCGGAGGTCGCGGAGGTACGAGTCGAACGCGATGTTCTGGGCGCGCATGGCCTCGACGCCCATCTCGCGGGCGGCGAGCGCCGAGTCGAGGTAGGCCACCTTCTCGTCGCGGGCCGTCGAGTCGAGCTGGGCCGCGAAGTCCTCGTAGATCGAGGCCATCCGGAGGTAGTTCCGGTCGTCGGGCTCCTCACCCGTGAACAGCGGGTCGTTCTCGAGCAGCCACGTGATGTAGGGGTAGGCCGCGCAGTAGTCCCCGTTGCGGTAGTACTCGGAGCCGAGGCTGAAGTTGGACCGCGTCGTCTCCTGGATCAGGACGTAGGTGTCGGCGCAGTAGTCGCCCGGGCCGTAGGCGGTCGGCTCGTCGGGGACGAACGGCGTGTTCGTCGAGGACGTGGAGCTGCCGCCGGTCGAGGGCGGCGCGCTGCACGCGGCGAAGACGCCGAAGGCGAGGACGAAGAGGGCGAGGCGAGACGGTCGCATGGGCCGGGGTGTGTCGTGTCGAGGGGGGGAGGTGGGGCGCGCTCCGAAAACCTAGTCGAAGCGGCGGCGGACGAACCAGCGCTCGCCAAAGTTGAGCGTCAGCGTCCCCTTGAAGAAGGTATCGCGGACGAGTACGCCCTCGGCGGATCCGCGGGTTCCGACCTCGAGGCCGAGGTCGAAGCGGGCGCCGGTCAGGCGGTTGGGCACCGAGACGCCGCCGGTGAGCGCGAGCGTCGTGACGTCCTCGCCGGCCGGGGCGTAGAGCCCGCGCTCGGCGTAGCCGCCGAGCCGGTACGACGACCGCTGGAGCGCGGGGGCCCGGCGGTCGCGGCCGGCCGGCGTGACCTCGACGCCGCCGCCGACGCGGAACCGGTCGCTCAGCAGGTCGAGCCCAGTCGCGGGGTCGTAGCCGCCGACGGGGAGCGTGCTCTCGAAGCCGGACCACGGCTCGTACGAGGCGTCGAGCGCGGCCAGCCAGCGGAGGCCGGACAGGTAGGCCACGCCACCGCGGACCGCCAGCGGGAGCGTGACGTCGCCGTCGACCGACAGGCTGCCGTCGGGGGCGCGGAGCGTGTCGCGGTCGAGGCTCTCGCCGAGCGTGACGGTGCGCGCGGCGCCGAGCGAGGCGGGGAGGCGGACGGAGGCGGCGACCGTGAGGGCGTCGTCGTCGGTCGCGAGGTTCCGGGCCGTCGCGGCGGCGCCGAGCGTGGCCGTGACGCCGCGGAGCCGCGTCACGCGCGCCTGGCGGGTCTCGAGGTAGGCCCCGCTGTCGAAGTCGGTCCGCTGGAGGAGCTCCTGCGAGCCGAACAGGACGTCGGCCGAGGCGCCGAGCTGGAACGCGCCGACCTTGCCGCCGACGCCGGCCGAGAGCTGCTGGAGCCCGCCGGCGCCCTCCTGGTTGAGGGTGTAGGGCGCCATCTCGCCCTCGACCGAGATCGAGTCCTCGATGGCCGCGCGGTAGTTGACGCGCGAGAACGGGCGGTAGGCCAACGTGAGGCCGAGGCGGCCGGGGAGCAGCGGGATCCCGAGGTGGAGCGACGAGAGGTCGCCGGCCGTGCCCACGCTGGCGGCGTCCGTGAGCGCGTCCTCGCCGCGGACCGTCGCCAGGCTGGCGCCCGCCGAGAACGTCGTGATTGCCTGGTCCGACCACAGGGCCGGGTTCGAGAGGTTGACGTACGTGCCGGAGCGGAGCGCCGTCGCGGCGTGGCCCAGCGCGGCCGACTGGGACGTCCCGAACTCGACGCGCTCGCCGAGGCCGTAGAGCGAGTAGATCGAGCCGTAGTTGTTCTGCCCCTGGGCCCGCACACCGGTGCAGACGACGAGGGCGAGGAGGAGCGCGGAGAGGCGCATGGACGCGGGAGGGGTCAGAGCGGGGGACACGCGAGCGGCGCGGACGTTGCTATTCCGGCGCGGAGCCGACGAGCGTCAGCGTGAATCGGGGGGAGGCCCCCGCCTGCGTCTCGGGGAGGAGGAGGGGGAAGACGTCGAGCGACGGGATCGCGCCGATCGTCCGCAGCTCGTACTGCTCGAAGGCCCGGTCGGGGTCGAGCAGGAGCGACTGGACCTGCTGCGTGAGCCCGGTCGTCGCGAGGACGGTCAGCTCGCCCGAGCCGTCGAACACGACGTTGTCGGAGAGCTGGGTGAACGTCTCCTCGCCGTCGACGGTGCGGACGCCGTAGAGGAACGCCCGCGTGGGGGCGGGGCGGACGAAGGCGCCGTCCTCGACCAGCGAGGCGTCGAGGGGGAGCCGGACGCGGGCCCGCGCGAGCGGCGTCGGGCCGATGGGCCCAAAGTCGGCGCCGAACCGGATCGCGGCGCTCGGCGCGGCGCGGACCGCCAGGGCCCCGCTCGGCGCCAGCGCCGGCGACTCGGTCGCGATCGACGAGAACACCTCGGAGAGCGGGTACAGCAGCGTGTCCTCGCCCACCACCACGCGGAGGCCCGAGCCCTCGCTGGCGAACGTGTTGAACCCGAACACGGCGCCCGGCCCCGGGGAGAACGTGGCGGGGACCTGGAGGGCGAACCCCTCGAAGTCCTCCTCGAACGTGTCGCCGACGAGGAGGCCGGCGTTGGCCGTCACCCACGCGGCGGGAAGGTCGAACCGTCGGAGGGTGTCGGAGACGACCACGGTGGTGGTCGAGAGCAGGTCGCCGGTGGCGAAGAGCGTGTCGGCGGGGTAGCTCGTGTCGACCTCCCAGTCGCCCTGGATCGGGCGGAGCTCGAGGGGGAGGGCGGTCGTCGTGTCGCCGTAGACGTAGGCACGGTCGAGCTCGAGCCAGGCCTCCGAGACGTCGCCGGCCTCGGCGTCCCCGTCGAGGGCAGACGACTGGAGCACGTCGACGTAGGCCACGGCCCGGACGTCGCCGAAGACCGGGTCCGCCACGGTCCCGGCCAGCACGCGCGTCTGGATCGCCGACGTCGAGCTGGTCGAGGCGATGCCGATGGCGACCGACGTGTCGGGCACCACGGTGAAGCCCGTCACGGGGACCGTCCGGACGTTCGGGTCGAGCTGCTCCTCGTCGATCAGGCCGAGGCCGACCCCGGCGGGGTCCTGGCAGGCGGAGAGGAGGGAGACGGCCGCGACGGCGGCGACGAGGATTCTCACGGGGTGCGGTGTCGGTCGGGGGGACGGGGCGCCTTCCCAACGGCGCCCCGCCGCGATTCGCATGGGGGCGCGCCGAAAGGGACGGCGGACCGGCAGCCTAGCGAGCCCCCGCGGCGCCCGACCGGGCGGATCCTGCAAAAAAGCGACGCGGCCGGGCGTCGCTGCCCGGCCGCGTCCCAGCGGGGGCGCGGGGCTACGCCGCCAGCGCGGAGTCGAGCGAGGCGTAGAGCTCGGCGGCCGTGTCGGCGGCGGCCTCGGGGTCCTCGCCGAGCGTCGGGCCGGCGGGCTCGCCGTCGGCGGGGGCGTCGGCGCCGGCGTAGGCGGCGGCGTCGGCCGTCTCGAGGCCGATCTGGCGCATCGTCTTGCCGGCCCAGCCGGCGGGCAGGCCGAGGCCCTCGGCCTCGGCGGCCGTGAGCGTGTGGCTGTAGCCGTCGTCGCCCTCGGGCGTGTAGACGGTCTGGACGCCCGACAGCACCTCGCTCTCGCCGAGCTCGCCCTGGAGCACGTGCGGGACGAACGCGCTGATCCAGCCGGCGGCGTGGACCACGTCGGGCCGCCAGCCCAGGTTCTCGACCGTCGAGAACGCGGCGCGGGCGAAGAAGAGCGCGCGGGCCGGGTTGTCCTCGAACACCTTCTCCGACTTCCGCTCCTGGTGGAGCCCCTTCCGCTTGAAGAAGTGGACGGAGTCCATGAAGTAGACCTGGAGCCGGATGCCCGGGATCGAGGCGACCTTGACCTTCAGGGTGTCCTTCGCGTCGCCGGCCTCGATCTCGGCGCCGGACAGGCGGATGACCTCGTGGAGCCGGTTGCGGCGCTCCGACACGACGCCGTAGCGCGGCATCAGTATCCGGGGCTCGACGTCTTTGTGCTCTTGGAGCGCTTCCGGGAGGACCCGGAGGACCTTGGAGAGTTCGGTGGTCTCGGAGAACGGCGCGACCTCGCCGGCGACGAACAGTACTCGCATCGATGGGGGACGGTGGGACCTCGATTCGGCGCGTGAAAACTAACTCCGATGTAGGGCGGCCCGCCACTGCGACCGCCGGGGTGCGCGTATCATGGCCCCCCGCCCGGCCCCCGACCCGTGACCAAAGCCCAGATCGTCGACCGCATCGCCGAGGCCACCGGCCTCACCAAACTGGAGACGGAGGCGGTGGTCGACGGGTTCATGCACACGGTCCTCGATGCCGTCTCCGACGGCGACCGCGTCGAGCTCCGCGGCTTCGGAACCTTCCGGGCCGTCGAGCGCGCCCCGCGGACGGCGCGCAACCCCCGGACCGACCAGCCGGTCCCGGTCCCCCGGCGGATGGTGCCCGTCTTCAAGCCGGCGCAGGAGTTCCGCCGCCGCGTGGAGGAGGAGGGGGCCGACCGACTCGTGGGCGCCGAGGACGACGCGTAGACCCATGCCGGCCTGTGCTTCGTGCGGCGCGAGCCTCGCTCCCGACGCCGCCGTCTGTGACCTCTGCGGGACGCCCGCCGGAACGGCGCCGCCCGCCGACGCCCCGGCCGTGGGCGCGCCCGCGGCGTCGACCGCGGCCTGCCCCGTGTGCGGCCACGCCAACCCGGTCGGGAGCCGCTTCTGCAACGCGTGCGGGGCCGAGCTGCTGGCCGTCGCTCCGACGCCCGCTCCGGCGGCTCCCCCCTCGGGGGAGCGCCCGCCGTCCGACGCCGGCAAGCGCGGGCTGGTGGTCGTGGGCGTCGGCCTGCTCGTCGTCGTCGCCCTGTACGGCCTGACGCTGCTGTCGCCGCGGGACGCGCCCGCGCCGGCGCCGGCCGACGACCCGGAGGTCGGGGAGGCGGCGCCGATCCCGCCGGGCGCCCCGCCGCTGCCCGACTCGCTCCAGACCGCCGCCGACCGGTTCGCCGCCGAGGGCACGGCCGCCGGCTGGTACGAGTCCGGCCGGTACTACCTCACGGCCGCGTTCAACACGGTCCAGACCGACCCCACGTCGAGCGTCCGCTGGGCGCGGCGGGCGATCGAGGACTTCGAGCGGAGCCTCGCGATCGAGGAGAGCCCGCAGGTCCGCGTCGCCCTCGCGGAGGCGGCGACGTTTGACCCGGCCGACCCGATGCGCCCCATCCAAGAGCTCCGGGCCGTGCTCGACGCCGACCCCGACAACCTCGACGCGACGTTCCTGCTGGCCGAGCGCCGCATGATGATCGGCCGGGTCGACAGCGCGCGGGCGGCGTTCGAGCGGATCCTGGAGATCGCGCCGCCGGGCGCCCCGGTCCGCCAGCGGGCCGAGGCGGCGCTGGCGCAGATCGGCCCCGCCGGCGGGTGACCCGCGCCGCGCTCGGCCTCGCCGTCGCGCTCCTGACGGGCTGCGCGCGCGACGACGGCGCCGCGCTCGTGTTCGCCGCCGCCTCGACGGCGGACGTGGTGGAAGCGGTCGCCGAGGCGCGCGGGACGGCGGCCCGGCCGGTGACGCTCAGCGTGGCGGGGTCGTCGGTGCTCGCCCGCCAGATCGCGCGGGGCGCCCCGGCCGACGTGTTCGTGACCGCGGACCCCGGGTGGATCGACTGGCTGGTCGAGCAGGACGTCGCGGTCGCTCAGCGGCACGTGCTTGCCCACGGGCGCCTCGTGGTCGTCGGGCCGACGGACGCGGCGCGGGCGGCGTCCGTCGCCGACGCCCTTCGGGCCGCGGGCCGGATCGCGCTGGCCGACCCGTCGCACGTCCCGGCCGGGGTCTACGCCGAAGCCGCCCTCCGCGAGCTCGGGCTCTGGGACCGCCTCGCTTCGGCGGTCGTCGCCGCCGGCGACGGCCGCGCGGCGCGGGCGGCCGTCGAGACCGGAGCCGCCGACCGCGCGGTCGTCTACGCGTCCGACGCGCGGGCCTCGTCTCGCGTCCGCGTCCTGGCGGAGGTGCCGGCGACGGCCACCCCGCCCATCGTGTACGAGGCCGCGCTCCTCGACCCGGTCGAGGGCCGGGCGGTGTTCGGCGCGCTCACGCGTGCCCCCGAACGGTGGGTGGCGGCCGGGTTCGACCGCCCCCGACCATGACCCCGGCCGACTGGGACGCCGTCGTGCTGAGCCTCCGGGTCGCCGTCGGCGCCACGGTGCTCGCGGCCGGCCCGAGCCTCGCGCTCGGGTGGTGGCTGGCGAACCGCCGCGGCCCGTGGGCGAGCGCCGTCGAGTTCGCCGTCCTCGTCCCCCTCGTGCTGCCGCCCGTCGTGACGGGCTACGCCCTCCTCCTGGTCCTGCCGCGTGGCGTCACGTTCACGTGGGGCGCCGGCGTGCTGGCCGCCGCCGTCGTCGGGCTCCCGCTGTTCGTCCAGCTCGCGCGGGCCGGGTTCGAAGCGGTCGACCGCGACCTCCTCGACGCCGCCCGGGTCGACGGCGCCGGCCGGGGGGGGCGGGGCCGCGCCGGCGGGGGGCCGCTG
>CAXRFJ010000458.1:0-8783 GCA_964229475.1 Rubrivirga sp. | reverse complement strand
CCAGCGCGTCCAGCGGCGGCTCGACCTCGGCGTGGGCTACGAGGGGCCGGACTCGACGCGGGCCTACCTCGGCTCGCCCGAGCGGATCTACACCCGCCTCCAGGCGACGTACCGCCGGCAGGTCTCGGTCAACGTTACGCTCGAGAAGGACCCCGGCGAGCCGTTCCGGTTCGACGCCGCGACCAACACGGTCGGCTACGACTACCAGAGCGCGCACGTCGCCGTCCTCGACGCCGGGCGGATCGACGCGCTCGTCCTCGGCGACTACACGGCCCAGTTCGGGCAGGGCCTCGCGCTGTGGCGCGCGTCGGGCTTCGGGAAGGGGCCGGACGCCGTCGGCGGACCGCTCCGGAGCGGGCGTGGGATCCGGCCGTACGGCTCGGTCGACGAGAACCACTTCTTCCGCGGCGCCGCGCTCACACTGGGCCTCGTGAAGGGCCTCTACGTGTCGGCGTTCGCCAGCCGGCGCGCGCTCGACGCCAGCCTCTTCGAGCCCGACACGACGGACCTCGGGGATCCTGACCTCCCGCCCGGCACCTTCGACGCCGTCGTCACCAGTCTCAACGCCGACGGGCTCCACCGGACCGACCGTGAGCTGGCCCGGAAGGACGCGCTCGACGAGACGCTCGTCGGCGGAGGCGCCGAGTACCGCATCTCGAACGGCAGCGTCGAGGGCCAGATCGGCGTCATCGCCACGCGCTCGACGTTCGGCACGCCCCTCGCGCCCGGCACGCGGCCCGACGAGTTGTTCGATTTCGCGGGCGATGAGGCCACGGTCGTCAGCGCCTACGCCGACGCCACGACGCGGGCGGGTGTCGCGTTCGCGGAGGTGGCGCGCGGCGCGGGCGGCGGGCTCGGCGCCGTCGGCGGCCTGGGCCTCGACCTCGGCGGCGGCGCGGACCTCCTCGTCGTCGGGCGGAGCTACGCGCCGGACTACGTCTCGCTCCACGGCTACCCGTTCGGCGAGCGGAACGGGGGTGGGCGGAACGAGCGCGGGATCTACGCGGGCGTCCGCGTCAAGCCGTC
The DNA here is from genome assembly GCA_964229475.1 of Rubrivirga sp. GTDB lineage: Bacteria > Bacteroidota > Rhodothermia > Rhodothermales > Rubricoccaceae > Rubrivirga. The sequence continues at coordinate 7,757 of CAXRFJ010000458.1, read as the reverse complement.
GCGGGCGTGGACGGTCAACGCGTACCTCGACCAGTACCGGTTCCCGTTCCTCCGCTTCAACGTGCCGCGGCCGAGCCGGGGCGTCGAGGCGCTCGTCCACGTCGAGCACCGGCCGAGCCGCTACGCCCGCGTCTACGCCCAGGCGCGGACCGAGACGCGCGAGGTGGCGCTCGACGCCGCCAACGTGGTTCCGGGCAGCGTCGTCGGCGGGCTCGGCGAGCAGACGCGCCAGACGCTCCGCCTCCAGGGCGAGTGGGACGCCAGCCGCCGCCTCCGCCTCCGCTCGCGCGTCGAGGGCTCGCGGTTCGAGGACGAGGACCCGGCGGTCGGCGTGAGCACCGGCTCCCTCGTCTACCAGGACGTCCGCTGGCAACTCCTCGACTGGCTCCGCACCGACGCGCGGCTGACCCTCTTCGACACCGACGGCTACGACGCACGGCTCTACGCCTTCGAGAACGACCTGACGGGCGTGTTCGCGATTCCCGCGCTCTCCGGCCGCGGCGTCCGCGGCTACGTCCTCCTCACCGCGCGGCCCGCCGGCGGCGTCACGGCCCAGCTCAAGCTGGCGACGACGTGGCTCCGGCGCGTGAACGCCATCGGGTCGGGCGCGAGCGAGGTCGCGGGCCAGCGCGTGAGCGACCTCGGCGTCCAGCTCCGCGTGCGGATCTGACCCCGCCCGCCGCGACGTCGAGGCGGAGGGGTCAGCGGGCCACGACGACCCGAACGGCCCCGGTGGCCGTAGCCGTCCGGACCCGGAGAACGTACACGCCCGGCGCGACGCCGGACGCGTCCCACGCCACCTCGTGGCGCCCCCCGGCGAGCGGGCGCTCGGTGAGGAGCTGCGCCACCTGCCGGCCCGTCACGCTGTACACCGTCGCCGTCACCGCCGACGGGCTCTCGAGCTCGATCTCGAACCGCCCGCGGTCCCGGACTGGGTGTGGCGACGGCGCCGACACGCGGAGGGCCGCGACGTCCGGACCGGCCTCGGTGGCGACGGGGAGGACGTACACCGGCCGGTAGGTCTGCGTCGCGTAGGGCGTGCTCCGCAGCGCGCCCGGCGGCGTCATCCCGGCCCCGTCGTTGGCCTCCGAGCTGCCGACGGCCACGACGTGATAGAAGTACGGGACCCCGACCTCTACGTCCGCGTCGTCGAACCCGAGGTCGCCAGCCTCCGCACGGTGGACGAGCGCGGAGGTCGAGTCGTAGCGGCCCGCAGTCCGGTAGACCTCGTACGCGGCGGCACCGGGCGACGCCGTCCACGCGAGCCGCACGACCCCCGCCTCGCCGGAAACCGAGAACGAGGTGGGCGGAGCCGGGGCCCGCGGGATCGCGAAGCCGGCGTCGTAGTTGGCGAGCGCCCGGCGGAACGTCTGAAACAGCGAGTCGCGACTGGTGAACACCCACTCGTTCTTCGTCATCGTCTCGCCGCCGTAGGTCAGCCCAGCCGACGTGTCGTTGCCCGAGTCCTTGAACTGGCGGCCGATCGACGACGCGGCCGCGCGGCTGAGGCCCGACGCGCCCTCGGCGACCACGAACCGGACGCTCTCGCCCGGCGCGAGCGTGTAGGGGCCGAACCCGTTCGCGAACGAGAACCCGCCCGAGTTCGGTGCCCCCTCCGCGGCCGAGGGGTCCCGGGACGGATTGAGAAAGCCCGGGAGGCCCGTAGGCTCGACGGAGAGCGCGTGCCGCGGGGACCTGTGCCCCTCCGACATCAGCGCGTACTCGGCCGTCATCCTCTCCACGTTCGATGCGCCGTCGAAGTGGTAGCCGAAGAGCGGGCCGTCCGAGTCGTACCAGTTGGTCGTCGTGGGCTGGTCTGGGTCGTCGGAGTCGTCCGCCGCCGAGGCGTCGGCGTGGAGGGTGACGACGCCGGCAAACGCGTGAGCGCCGAGCCGGCCGTAGTCGTCACCGGGGAAGACGTTCTCCGTCACCCGTTGGATGGAGCCGCCGAGGTTGTCGTACGAAACCTCTCGGGCGGGGAAATACCCGTGCCACGAGAACTGGGCGCGGAACTGCTCGTCGTCGGGGTCCTCCTGCGTCCCGTCGCCGCGGGCGTCGTTCATCGTGTTCTTGCCCCACCCCGTCGGGTTGCCGATGACGTACCGGGTCTCGGCGACGACGGCCAGCCGGTACTGGAGGTACGCGATCACGCCCTCCAACGTCTGGCCCGGGAGCTCGATCTCGTCGTCGGCGTCGGTGTTGCCGGTGTTCGTGAGGACGTACTCGATGACGTGGTAGTCGTCGTGGGCCGGCTGGCTGAACTGGTAGATGCGGCGCTCCATCGTCAGGCCCAGCAGCGTGTGGACGCGCGAGATGAGCAGGACGTCCGACGGGATCGAGGGATCGACCCGGTCGGGACGCATCGGGGTCGGCGAGCGCGTCGAGCGCCCGTCGACGGTGACCTCAGAGAGCGGCTCCCGCGTCACCAGTTCGAACTCGGCGGGGAAGACCTCTCCGGTCCCCCGCACCCGCGGCCCGACGTGGACCACGCGGACGGGGTACGCCGCACCGCCGTCCGGGTCGGCGACGTTCTGCGCACCGATCCACAGCCCCTTCGCCACCTGCATGTCGCCGAACCGGTTGAGCCCCGGCCAGCGCCACCCGTACTGCTGCTGGTTGACGAGGCCGACCTCGATCTCGCTGCCTGTCTCGGCGTACCAGTTGTGGAAGTCACCTGCCGCAACCCAGCGGGTCTCGACCTGAGCGTCGGCACGGGGCGCCAGCGCGACGAGGGCGGCGACAAGACACGCCGAGAACGATGTGCGCAAGGGCGAACGGCGAACGACGACGGAGTTCAGGCGCATCGAGGGTGGGTGGGATGGGACGCAGTCTACCATGCCGCGGCACGGTGCGGATTCCCATCCGCGCCCCCCGGGACCGACCTTCGCCCCGGGGAATCCCCGACCGTGCGGGGAGTGTTCGACGGCCGATGGCCGCCTCCCGTCCCCCCCGCTCGCTGCTCGCCTCGCTCCGACGGATCCTGGCGTTCGCCCGGCCCTACCGCACCCGACTGGCGGCGGCCATCGCGCTCACGCTTCTCTCGACGGCCGTCGGGCTCGTCGTCCCGCTCGGGCTCCAGGGGCTGCTCGACTCGGTCTTCGAGGCCGAGAACGCGAGCCGCCTCAATCAGCTGACGGTCGCGCTCCTCGGCCTGTTCGCGGTCCAGGCCGTCCTCGGGTTCGGCGGGAGCTACCTCATGGAGTGGACCGGCGAGCGCGTCGTGACCGACCTCCGGCGGCGGCTCTACGAGCACCTCCACTCGCTCGGCTTCCGCTTTTTCGCCGACCAGCGGACGGGCGAGATCACGTCGCGGCTGACCAACGACGTCTCGAAGGTCCAGTCGGCCGCGACGAGCGACCTCGCCGACACGCTCCGCCTCGGGCTCACGCTCGTCGGGTCCGTCGCCATCATGCTCGGGCTGAACTGGCGGCTCTCGCTCGTCATCTTCGCCGTCGTGCCGGTCGTGGCGTACGCGATGCGGCGGTTCGGTGCCGTCGTCCGCCAGCTGTCGCGGACGATCCAGGACCGGCTGGCCGAGACGACGGCCGTGGCCGAGGAGTCGATCGCGGCCGTCCGCGTGGTGAAGGCGTTCGCGCGCGAGCCGTACGAGGTCGGGCGCTACGGCGACGCCGTCGAGGCCCTGTTCCGGACGGCGCGGCGGCGGGCGTGGATCGTGGCCCTGTTCTGGTCGGGCGTCGGGTTCGGGTTCTCGGTCGCGCTCGTCGTCATCTTCTGGTTCGGCGGGCGCGAGGTGCTGGCCGACCGGCTCACGGCGGGCGCGCTCGTCGCGTTCATCGTCTACGCCATGAACATCGCCCGGAGCGTGTCGGGCGCGGGCCGGCTGTACACGTCGTTCCAGAGCGCGGCCGGCGCCTCCGAGCGGCTGTTCGAGCTGCTGGACACCGAGAGCGAGATCGTCGAAACGCCGGACGCTCGACCGCTGGACGAGGTCCGCGGCGAGGTCGTGCTCGACGGTGTCTCGTTCGCCTACGCCGACGGCCAGCCGGTCCTCCGGGACATCTCGCTCCGCGCCGCGCCTGGCGAGACGGTCGCGCTCGTCGGGCCCAGTGGGGCCGGGAAGACGACACTCCTCCACCTCATCCCGCGCTTCTATGACCCCGACCGCGGCGCCGTGCGGGTCGACGGCGTGGACCTCCGCGACGCGACGGTCCGGAGCGTGCGCGAGGCCGTCGCGCTCGTGGCGCAGGACGTCCAGCTGTTCGGCGTGACGCTCCGCGAGAACATCCGCTACGGCCGCCTCGACGCGACCGACGCCGAGGTCGAGGCCGCCGCCCGCGCCGCCCACGCCGACGCCTTTATCGAGGCGTTCCCGGAGGGCTACGACACGCCCGTCGGCGAGCGCGGCGTGAAGCTGTCGGGCGGCCAGCGCCAGCGGATCGCCATCGCGCGGGCGCTCCTCAAGGACCCGCCGATCCTCCTCCTCGACGAGGCCACGAGCGCGCTCGACGCCGCCTCCGAGGCCCACGTCCAGGCAGCCCTCGCCGAGCTCATGGTCGGGCGGACGTCGTTCGTCATCGCCCACCGCCTCGCGACCGTCCGCGACGCCGACCGGATTGTGGTGCTCGACGGCGGGCGCGTGGTCGAGACCGGCACGCACGCGGAGCTCGTCGCCGCCGGCGGCCTCTACGCCGACCTCGCCGCGCGCCAGTTCGCCGCCGGCGGCGACCTTGAGGCCGCGGCGACCGAGGTCGCCTGACCCGACTCAGGGCTCTCCGGAGGTCGCCGCCGGATCGAACCGACTATTCAAATCGCCGTTATGTTTTCGCCGCGTAAATCGGCGCACACTCCCCCGGCGACTCGCCGTGGGTACCCTTCCCCCGACGCTCACCTCCACTCCACCCCTTCCCCGCATGGCTCAGCAGTATGACGCCCCGCCCGCGATGCAGATCGACACGGGCACCACGTACCGCGCGACGATCTCGACCGACCGCGGCGACATCGTCCTCGACCTCCACCCCCAGCACGCGCCCAAGACCGTCAACAACTTCGTGACGCTCGCGAAGGACGGGTTCTACGACGGCCTCACGTTCCACCGCGTGATCCCCAACTTCATGATCCAGGGCGGCGACCCGACGGGGACGGGCTCCGGCGGCCCCGGCTACCGCTTCGAGGACGAGACGCGCGGCAACCCGCTCACGCACGAGACGGGCGTGATCTCGATGGCCAACGCCGGCCCGAACACGAACGGGAGCCAGTTCTTTATCACGCACAGCCCGCAGCCCCACCTCAACGGCCGGCACACCGTGTTCGGCGAGGTCGTCGAGGGCCAGGACGTGGTCGACGCGATCCGCCAGGGCGACACCATGACGTCGGTCACGGTCGAGGAGGCCCCGGCCGCCTGAGCCTGGCCCTCCCCACCTCGGCCCCGAGGCGGACCGACGCACGCGCGCCCCCGGGGGGTCTCCCGGCCGGGGGCGCGCGGCATCGGGGAGCGGCCCGGAGGCCCCTCCCTCTCTCGACGGCGACGCCGGCGGACCTCGCCGGCGGGGGCGGGTCAGACCTCGGCGCGGCCGTCGGACGCGTCGTCCTCGGACGCGTCGCCCGACTCGTCGTCGGCCTCGAGCACGTCGAACGACTCGACCTCGAGGACCGGGCGGAACAGGAAGCCCTGGAAGCCAGGCGCCGCCGGGTTGCCGCGCGTCACGAACGACTTCTCGACGTCGAAGTCGATGAGCACGTCGATCTCGCCGTCGGCCGCGTCGGCGTCGTAGTCGGGCAGGGTCACCTTGATCCCGCTCTGCCGGGCGCTCGGGAGCTTGAGGTCGTAGACCGAGCCGTCGGTGAACCGGACCTCGGCGTCCTCACCGACGAAGAACCGGAGCTTGTTGTACGACCCGTCGGCCGGGATCGAGACCCGGTTGACGAGGAGGGTGTCGATGCCGTCGCGGAGGTCGAGGAGGTTGAGCTCGACGGGCTCGCCGTCGAACAGGACGATCCGGTCGAGGACCTCGTCGAGGCCGGTCGTGTCGTCGTCGGCGACGTCGCGGTCGGCCGCGAGCAGCTCGATCCGGGTGATCGTGACGACGGCCGCGTCGGCGAGGTCGAACGGGAACGGGTCGTCGGTGAGGCGGACGGTCAGCCGGGCCTCGCCCCGGGCGGGGTCGGCGGAGTCGCAGGCCTGGAGGGCCAGCCCCAGGACGATGAGCAGTCCGGCCAGGAGGAATGCGCGCATGGTGGGGGTCGGGGGGACGGGAGGGGGAGATGGGTCGACCGATAGGATCGCCCAGGACTCCCGCCGTCCTGAACACCGCGATCCTTTGGAAGGGCTGAACCGGCGGTTCCGGCCCGTTTACGCCGATCCGGAACCGTCCCCTCACCGAACCATCAGACGCGATCAGCTCACGGGCGGGCGCTGGCGGTGCCAGTCGGTGGCCTCCTGGACCGCGTGTGCCAGCCGGAGCGCGTGGTGCTCGCCCCAGAGCGGACCGAGGAACGTGATCGAGTGCGGCTGGCGACGGTCTGCGCCCCCCTCGACCGGGACGAACCCGTTGGGGATCGCGACGGCCGGGTGGCCGGTGAGGTTCGTGATGAGCAGGCCGGCGTTCCCGAAGCTCGGCGTCACGAGCACGTCGAGGCGCGACATCAGGTCGGCCATGGCGCGCATGAGCTGCGTCCGGATCCGGTTGGCGTTGATGTACTCGACGGCCGGGATGTGGCGGGCGTGGCGGAACACGTTGGGCCACGCGTTCCGCTCCTGGCGGACGAGCCGGTCGGTCCCGCGGCTCCGCGTGAGGCTGTCGAACGCCGCGGCGGCCTCGGCCTCCAGGATCACGCCGAGCGCGCTCACTGGCAGGTCGTCCGGCAGCGCCACCCGGGCCGGCTCGACGCCGAGGCGGCGGAGGACGGCGACGGTCTCCCGGTCCGCCTCGGCGCCCTCGCCGTCGCCGTCGCCGTCGTCGGGGACGATCGTCCCGACGCGGAGGCTCGAGAGCGGCGTGTCGGGGCGGAACGGGAACGCGGCGTCCTCGCCCGAGACCGGCCCGCGGATGGCGTCGAACACGAGCGCGGCGTCGACGGCCGAGCGCGTCATCGGCCCGAGCTTGTCCATGCTCCAGGAGAGCGCCATCGCGCCGTCGGTGGGCACGCGGCCGAAGGTCGGGCGGAGGCCGGTCACGCCGTTCCGCGTCGAGGGCGACACGATCGAGCCCAGCGTCTCGCTCCCGATCGCGAACGGGACGAGCCCGGCGGCGACGGCCGCGCCGGGCCCCGCGCTCGACCCCGACGCGCCCTGGTCGGGGTTCCAGGGGTTCTTGGTGGTCCCGCCGAACCACACGTCGCCCCACGCGAGCGCGCCGAGCGTGAGCTTCGCGACGAGCACGGCGCCGGCCCGCTCCAGCCGCCGCACCACGAGCGCGTCCTCGTCGATCACCTGCTCGCGGAAGGGCTCCGCGCCCCACGTCGTCGGGGCCCCGCGCGCCGCCAGCAGGTCTTTCGCGCCGTACGGAATCCCGTGGAGCGGCCCCCGGTCGGTGCCCGCCGCCAGCTCGCGGTCGCGCGCCCGCGCCGTCGCGAGGGCCCGGTCCTCGAGGAGGGAGACGACCGCCTGCAGCGTCGGGTCGAACCGGCGGAGCCGGCGGAGCGCCAGCTCCGTGAGCCCGACCGACGTGACGGCGCCGCTCCGCAGCAGGGCGCCGAGCGCCGGGATCGAGGCGAACGCGAGGTCGCGGTCGTCCGCCGGCCGGCCGGAGACGGCCGGCATCGGGCCCTCCGCGCCGGGGCCGGGGCCCGGGCGCGCG
>CAXRFJ010000457.1:0-6755 GCA_964229475.1 Rubrivirga sp. | reverse complement strand
CGTTCATCCCTCCGCAGCCCCGAAAACTCGGGAGGCGGGGAAGCTCGGCGCCCGCTACGCTGCGGGCGGCTCTCCTCGCCTCGCCTCGCCATGCGCGCGCTCCCGCTCCTCCTCGCCCTCGTCCTGAGCCTCCCCGGCTGCGACGCCGTCCAGGACCTCCTCGAGCCCGAGCCCACGGCGGACACGCTCGACGGCATGGCGGCGGCCGCGACGGGCGACCCGCTCCGGCCCTACGTATTCGTCCACGAGGACGGCGAGCGGATGGCCGTCGGGGTCGACCCCGCGACCGATCGGGTCACGGAAGTCCTCGTCATCGCGCCCGACGTCGAGTTCGTGGTCGACGTCGGCCCCGACGGCGCCCCGACGCAGCTGACCGTCGGGGAGACGGTGGTCGTCGTGGAGAACGTGCGGGAGGACTTGGTCGACCTCGCCGTCCTCGACCCCGAGGGGGGGACGACGGTGATCCGCGACGTCCCGACCGACCCCGAGATGGCCGGGCGGCTGGCCGCGCTCCGGTCGGGACGGGAGGCCGCGCAGGCCCCGTCGATCTCGGGCGCGTTCAACGCGGCGGCGATCGCCGTCGGGATCGTGGGGTGCGCGGTGGTGGGCGTCGGCGGGGTCGCGGCGGCCGTTCAAATCCCGGTCCCCGCGGTCGTCCAACTCACGGCCTCGGGCGTCGTCGCCTGCACCGGAACCATCGCGTCGATCTACCAGCGACGGCGCAGCCGGCAGGGAGCGACCGACGAGGAGCTCCGCCCGACCTCAGCTGGGATCACGGCCATGTCGACGACCGCCAACGCCGTCGACTGCCGGGGGTACAGCCCGACGGCGTGCGCCGAGCTCGTGCTGAACACCTTCGGGGCGCTGATCGAGTACGCGAGCGGCGTCCGCGAGGCGCTCGGCCTCGCCATCGCGTCGGCGCGGGGGATCCTCTACGGGACCGGCGGCGACGTCGAGGTCGTGCTGTCGTGGGACAACGAGGCCGACCTCGACCTCTGGGTCGCGGACCCGTCCGGCGAGCGGGTGTGGTTCCGCAACCGGACGGCCGTCTCGGGCGGGACGCTCGAGTTCGACGACACGAACGGGTACGGCCCGGAGCGGATCTACTGGCCCTCCGGGGCGGCGCCGCCCGGCGTCTACACGATCCAGGTCGACCACTACGCGGGCCCGACCGCCGCCGGCTGGCGCGTCCTCCGCGTCGTCGACGGCCGGGCCGAGGCGTACTCGGGGACGATCTACGACGACCAGACCGTGACCGTCGCCCAGTTCGTGGTGCAGGCGCCGCGGGAGGGCGGGGGAGAGGCGCTCGCGGGTTCGTCGTCTGCGCCACGGGCGGATCCGCTGGCTCCCCCCGCCTCGGTGGCGCGGCCGGCCAAGTGAGGGCGGGGCGGCGGTAGCTTGCGGGCCCCTCGCCCCCAGCCCGTCTCATGGACACCGCCACCCTCGACTCCGCCGAGCGCCTCGCCGGCCGCCTCTCCGAGCGCATCCGCACGGTCCCGCCGTCCGGCATCCGCCGCTTCTTCGAGATCGCGGCCACCATGGACGACGTGATCTCGCTCGGCATCGGCGAGCCCGACTTCGTCTCGCCCGAGCCGATCATCACGGCGGCCCAGGCCGGGCTGGAGGCCGGCAAGACGAGCTACACGGCCAACCTCGGGCTCATGGAGCTCCGCGAGGCCATCGCCGGCGAGCTCGACCGGCTCTACGACCTGGAGTACGCGCCGCAGAACGAGATCATCGTGACCGTCGGCGCCAGCGAGGCCCTCACGATCGCGCTCCTGGCGATGCTCGACCCCGGCGACGAGGTCCTCATCCCCGAGCCGTGCTTCGTGTGCTACGGGCCGCTCGCGCAGTTCGCGGGCGGGAAGGTCGTCTGGGTGCCGACGCGCGCCGAGAACGACTTCCAGGTCACGGCCGAGGACATCCGCAGCCGCATCACCGACAAGACGAAGGTCCTCTTCCTCGGCTACCCCAACAACCCGACCGGCGCCGTCCTCCGGCGCGAGACGCTCGAGGAGATCGCCGAGGTCGTCGTCGAGCACGACCTGTTCGTGCTGTCGGACGAGATCTACGACCGGCTCGTCTACGGCGAGGCGTTCGAGCGCGGCCACGTCTCGGTCCCGTCGCTGCCCGGCATGCAGGAGCGGACGGTCCTGGTGGGCGGCTTCTCGAAGGGCTACGCCATGACGGGCTGGCGGATCGGCTACGCGGCGGCGCCGAAGCCGATCATGGACCAGCTCTACAAGGCCCACCAGTACGTCGTGATGAGCGCGCCGACGATGGCGCAGATCGGCGCGCTCGCCGGCATCCGCGAGGCGCAGCCCGCCGTCGAGGAGATGCGCCAGGCCTACGACGCCCGCCGCCGGACGATCGTCGACGGCCTCAACGCGGCCGGGCTCCCGACGTTCGAGCCGGAGGGCGCGTTCTACTGCTTCCCGGACATCACGTCGACGGGGCTCTCGTCGGAGGAGTTCGCACAGCGGTTGCTCCAGGAGGAGCACGTGGCGTGCGTGCCGGGCTCGGCGTTCGGGCCGAGCGGGGAGGGCTACCTCCGGTGCTCGTACGCGACGGCGCTCCCGCAGATCGAGGAGGCCGTCGTGCGGATCACGCGGTTCGCGGACAAGGTGCGGGCCGGGGGCTGACCCGGTCCGCCTCGGCGCCGAGGCGGGAGGTCTCTAGGTCTGGTGACGGGTCACTACATCTGGTGATCGGTCACCAGATCTAGTGACTTGGCCGTCCGTATAATCAGTGGTTCTACCGCACTCGCTCCGTTGTCGCCAGAGACTCATGCCGTTCTCCTCGACGCTGACGACCGCCATAGCGTCTGGCAGCCGAGCAAGCCAAATCGAGAGAAGGCGCGCGTCCGCAAGTCCGAGGTCCAGGCGGTGCGAGACGACTTGGAGCGCTTGCTCGGGGTCGCATTGACTCACGACCAGTCTGTTCAAGACGCGACGTACTTCACCGCGCTCCAGGTATTCGAGCCCGGTGCGAATGCAGCTCGGTCGTGGGCGTCAGGTCCAGAAGGCGTCGCAGTGTTCGAGGTCAGGTTCTCCTCATTCGGCCGTCTCACTTCCGCGCTGTCGCAAGACGGCTGGCTCGCCGCACGCGGCGCCAGTCTGGCGGACGTCGCCGCCGTGCTCCGCAGATACGGATTTCGGTACGTGGGCGCGGAGGAGCTTCGGGCGCCTTACGACGGCCCGAATCACAAGGCCCGGAACGGGGACCGCGACCTGACGTGGTGGGTCCGGTACTTCGACTACCTCTAACCAGAGCCGTGTGCCGGGTGCGGTAGAACCCGCGGCTGCAGGCCGACGCGGGGCTCCAGCGTCCTCGATTCGTGAGGGCTTCGGCGCCTACATTGCCCCGTACGAACCTCACGGCGTCAGCCCCGCGCGGCTGAGCCGCAAACTGTTATGCATCCTTCCGCCCCAGCCCCTCTCTGCTCTTGCTAAAGCTGCTTTGGGAATCTCTGATTGGCCCGGGAAAGAACTCAGGCCATAGCTGGATCGACCTCGACCAGCAGATGAAGCAGAGGCTTCGGACGGCTGCGGCGATTGCTCTCCTAGTTCTGCTAGCAGTAATCGTCGGGTCGGTGTACTTCTTCTTTCAGTCACCACCTCTGGAGGCTCTCGTAGACTCGATATCAGCAGACGTAGCAGAGAACATAGACAGCAAAGGCGAGATACCTAAGTGGCTGTTATGGGCTGGCGGAATCTTCTTCTCTGTTCTTCTGGCGATCACAGCCCTGTTCGCATGGGCAATCGTTGACTTAACCAAAGTGCACTACAAAATAGACTCAATAACCTTCAGGCTTAGACACAAGGTTTCGGGGCACATTTCATCTAGCATTGCAGATCGGTTGCACTGCCCTGCAAGCACAGACTGTGCCATCCGTAAAGCCGCCTCCAGCGGAAAGACAAGAAGTAGGTTCTTGAACGAAGCATTTTATCATTTCGCAAATCAGGATAGCGTGGGTGACTACAATCAGAAAGACAAACGGAGGCACGTTTTTAGAGTCTGGAACGGATACTATATGTCAAATTTCATGCATTTCATATTACTACTTCTTGTTCTATGGGCGACATTCCTCGTCGCAATTAGATCGGTGTGGCCTCTTATTATTTTCCAGCTGGCCTTGCTTGCTCTAGTCGTTGGCAGTTGGTGGCGAAGTGGCGCGAGGAGATACCGACACACCGTCCTAGAATTGGCGGACGAGCAGGTCCGTGCCTTTATAAGACACAATCCGTCCGAGTTCAGGAAGCAAGTCGCTGCAACCACACCCATTTGTACCGTTGATAGATGCCCGATACGCTGAGTCACAATGAACGTACTTACAAATGGGACCCTACCAAGTCGACACCTAGCTGCCGTCAGCATTTCAAGGAGTTGGACGCTCTCGTCGGCCTCTTCAAGTCAAGGAATGCCACGTCGATAGTAGACTTCGGATGCGGCAATGGTAGAAATGCTCGCAGGTTGGCTCAGCACTTTGAACGTCTCGTGCTAGTTGAAACTGAAGGCAACATTCCGCTGGTCAAAGAATGGAGCCAGGCGATCTCTGGCCCGGAGGTGGAGGTTGTTTCCTTCCGCAATTTCGAGCATTCGAGCGTTAACGCTGATGCCTGCTTGCTCAGCTACGTGTTGCATACCATCCCATTTGACCAAGTTATATCCGAGGTGATGTCTTCAATTATGTCAAACTTGAGCGACCGTGGTTTGCTGACATTAGCTTCCCCTAGCGGAGACTCGAAATACAGAACGGACAAAGTCGCCAATGCTCCTACTTACAACGGCGGCATTGTGCGACTTTATGACTCTGGCACCTTCTCATTTTACAGGAATTACAGCAGGGCAGAACTGGTTGAGATAATAGATCGCGAAGGTTTTGAGGTCTTGCAGCACCTCCCTGGCGATCACAGAAACATTATTCTCGCGCAGCCCAAACCCCAGGATGCATAACCCGCCGCTGCAAGCTGACGAAGGGCGTCAGCGTTTTCGCTTCGTCCGAACAGCAGCGCTACTTTCGCCTCGTTCCATCACTGTGCCCTCAGCCCTTCGCGGTTGAGCGGCCAAATGTTCTACCTCACTCGCGCCGGAGCAAAGTCCCCGCCGATGAGCACGTTCATCGAGTTCGATCCCACCTGGGAGTTCTCCCCCAACGCTGTCGTCGCCGCGAGCGTCGAGCACAGCGCCGAAGGCATCCTCGTCGGCCGCGACGCGCTGCCGCCGGCCTTCTTCGATCTGAGCACCCGCATCGCTGGCGATCTCACCCAGCGGCTCGGCCTGTACGGCGTCCGCCTCGCCTGCGTCGTCCCCGACCTCGCGGAGCACTCCGAGCGGTTCCGGGAGTTCGCGCGAGAGGCGAACCAGGGCGACCAGGTCCGGTTCTTCGAGTCGCGCGCCTCGGCCGGGGAGTGGCGGGGATCGGCATAGCCCGTCGCACCTCCCGCCTCGGCGCCGAGGCGGGCCTACTCGGGCCGGGCGGCCTCCGGGGCGATCGAGACCCGCAGGTCGAGCGCCGACGCCGCCGACGCCACGGCCGCCAGCCCGTCGATCGTCGCCTCGCGGTCGGCGTAGACGGCCAGCGCGGTCTTGCCCTCGCGGACGGCGGCGATGGCCGGCGTGAGGCTGTCGCGCGCGACCTGCCGGTCGTCCACGAAAAAGAGGCCGTCCTGGTCGATCGTCACGGCCACGTAGACCTGCTCCAACGGCGCCGCCGCGGCCACGTCCGGGAGCTGGACGCGGAGCCCGTTCTGCGTCACGAACGACGACGTGAGCAGGAAGAAGATGAGGAGCAGCAGGACGATGTCCGTCAGCGAGGCGAGGCTGAACGCCGTGAGCGCCTTGCGGCCCGTCGAGAAGTCGAAGGTGGCCATCGCTAGCGGCGGCGGTCGGCCGGCGTCTGGAGGAAGTCGATAAAGTCGGACGAGACGCGCTCGAGCCCGTTGACGAGCCGCCCGATCCGCCCGACGAGGAGGTTGTAGGCGAACAGGGCCACGAGCCCAACCGCCAGCCCGGCGGCCGTGGTCACGAGCGCCTCCCAGATGCCGCCGGCCAGCAGCGACGGGTTCACGAGGCCCTCGTAGCGCTGGATCTGGCGGAACGCGCCGATCATGCCCGTCACGGTCCCGAGGAACCCGAGCATCGGGGCGATCGCCGCGATCGAGGCGAGGAGGTCCATCCGCTTCTCGAGGTCGAACGTCTCGCGGCGCCCGGCTTCTTGGACCGCCTCCTTGATCTCGCCGATGGGCCGCCCGAGGCGCTCCAGCCCGCGCTGGAGGATCCGCGAGGCCGGCGTGTTCCGCTCGCGGCAGTACGCCATCGCGCCGTGGACGTCGCCGGCCTGGACGTAGTCCGAGACGTTGCGCGTGAGCGTGTCGGGGTCGCCCTTGGCGCGGCGGAGCGCGCGGATCCGCTCCCACACGACGGCCACCATCAGGACCGACAGGAGGACGATGGGGATCATCGACCAGCCGCCGAGGAACAGGAGCTCCAGGCCGCCGCGCAGCGATTCCATGAACGTGGGGTCCGGGGGCGGGGCGGCGGCGGCCAGCGAGTCGGCCGCGAGCGTGTCGGCCGGGACGGTTTGGAGAGCGAGCATGGACGGCCGCGAGCGCGGCGGGCGGGGGGACTAGAGCGTTTGGAGGTCGAGGAGCCACGTGTCGCCGGGCGCCTGGGGCGGGATCCGGTCGCGGAGGCGGATCGCGTCGTCGCGCGTGGCGACCTGGCCGACGGCGACGCGGAAGTTGCCGCTGCGG
>CAXRFJ010000456.1:0-11034 GCA_964229475.1 Rubrivirga sp. | reverse complement strand
CCGCGTCCAGCCTCTCGATCTCGGGGATCCCCGCCGGCGCGACCATCCGCTCGGCCGTCCTGTACTGGGCCGGCTCCGGCAACACGCCGGACGAGTGGGGCCGCCTCGTCCGTGCCCGCCGTGCCGGGGTCGCCCTCCCAGAGGACGTACGACACCGCCGACTCGTTGGCCGCCGGCGTCTCGAACTGGTCGATCGTCGCGTCGAGGCTCGAGCCGTAGGCGTGGGCCAGCCCGTCGTAGAGGTTCACGCGGCTCCGGCGCGTCATCGAGGGGTCCTCGTAGACGACGTGGAGCGCCCACGCCTTCACGACGCCCTCGACGGTGCAGTACGGCTCGTCCGGCGTCGTCGCCGTGACGTCCCCGTTCTCGACCGTGAGCCGGTCGAGCGTGTACGTCCCGTTCCGCTTGGCCGCCACGGCGGCCGTGGCGTCGGCGACGCCCTGGAAAAAGCGGATCGTGTTGTCCGCGTTGATGGCGTAGCTGTCGGTCTGCGGCGCCGGGTCGTTGAACCACGTCGCCCCGTCGAGGCGGACCCACTCGTCCGGCGTGTTGCCGGAGCCGGCCCAGTACAGGACGGCCGAGCGGATGGTCGCGCCGGCGGGGATCCCCGAGATCGAGAGGCTGGACGCGGTGCCGACGTCGCAGGCGGCGGTGCCGTTGGCCCCGGTGCGGAAGGTGCCGGCCGCGCCGACGTGCCCGACCTTCCCCTCGAACCCCTGGCGGAGCGAGAGCGGCGTCTGGGCGTCGACGCTGGCGGACGTGGCGAGCAGGGCCAGGAGGCCGAGCCCGCGGAGCGTGGACGTGGTGGTCATGTCAGGATGGGGGTGGAAATCGAGTCGGGGGTCGGGGCCGGGCGCGCGACCGGGGGCGCGTCGGGCGGGGCGCTCGCGGCCGGCACGCCGAGCGCCGGCAGCCGGCCGGGCCAGCTCATGGCCCAGGCGTAGAGCGAGACGAGGGCGAACACGTGGAGCGGGACGCCCAGGAACAGGTAGACGGCCGGCATCCAGAGCAGCGAGCCGGCGGCCAGCGCGGCGCCGTGGAGCGCGTACTGGAGCGGGACGAGGACGACCGAGTAGCCCATGGCGATGGCCGTGAAGGCCGCCTTCTGCCACAGCCGGAGGTCCTGCACGTAGAGCGTGAGGCCGAGCACGAGCGGCGTCGCCGTCGCGATGGCGAGGCCCGTCGCCGTCATCCCGTGGAGGTAGTCGGCGAGGGTGTAGGGGAAGCGCTCCGGCCAGAGCGCGAAAAAGACGACGGCGCTGAGCTGGACCAGCAGGAGGGCCCGCCCGAGGTAGACGCCCGGCCGCCAGCTCTCCGGCAGGACGGCCGTGGCGAAGAACACCGCCAGCGTCCCGAGCCCGACGCCGAACAGCAGCGGCACGCCGGGCGCGCCCGCCTCGAGCGCCCAGTACGGCACGCCGACCTCGAGCCCGGCCACGCGGTGGACGCGGAGGACGGTCTCGGCCGGGATCCCGGCGACGTCGGCGAGCCAGACGAGGCCGTGGCCCCACAGCCGCGCGACGGCCGGGAGCGCGGCCAGCCACGCCGCCGTCGCGCCCACCGCCAGCGCGAGCGCGCCCGTGAGGGTGCGCGTGCGGCGGTCGAGGCGCGCGAAGGCCCGGTGCTCGAACGCGAACGTCCGAGCCCCGGCGCGGTAGGCGGGGCGGGCGTCGGGCGTCATCAGAAGCGGCGGGTGAGCCCGGTCCGCACGCCGACCCGGGTGTAGTAGGGGTTCGCGTAGAGGCCGACGCCGGCCGACACGCTCCAGTCGGCGCCGACGGGCTCGAGCCACGTCACGGAGCCCTCGCCGCTGCGGAACGAGACGTCGAGCGGCTGCGCGCCGGTGACGAGGTAGGCCTCGCGCCCGGCCGACAGGCGGAGCGTGACCTGGCGGCCCCCGGCCCCGAGGACCGTCGCCGCGGCGTGGCCGCCGAGGCCGAGCTTGTCGCCCGGCGTGCTGAGCGTGGCCCGGGCCCCGCCCTGCACGATCAGGCCGCGGCCGTACACGACGGCCTCGCCGGTCGCGACCACGTCGCGGTGCCCGTCGCGGACGTCCTGGAGCGCGACCGTGCCGATCGTGAGGACCTGGCGGCGGGTGCCCCACTTCCGGCCGGCCCCGAGGCTGGCCTGGAGGCGCGGGTGCGCGATCCCCGCCGTGCTCGAGGCGGCGCTCCCGACCGCGACCCACCGGCTCCCGAAGTCCTGCGCGCCCGCGACGCCGTAGACGAGGGCGCGCTCGCCGAACCGCTCCGAGGCGGCCCCGCTCAGGCGGAGCCAGCCGCCGGCGCGGGGCAGGACCAGCTGCGCCGTCACGGCGCGGCCGTCGTCGTACGGACCGCTGAGGCCGGTGACCTCGGCGCCGACCTCGACGCCGCGCGACTGGGCGGAGGCGGTCGCGAGGACCGCGCAGAGCAGGGCGAGGGCGACAGGGCGCATCAGGCCGCGAGGACGGAGAGCGAGACGGGGCGGATCGGGCTCGGGGTGGCCAGCGGCGTGACCGGGAGGAGCGCCTCGGTCGGCTGGGGAAGGGCGAGCTCGCGGGTCAGCACGTCGGCGATCCGGTCGGCCGCGCGGCCGTCGCCGTAGGGGTTGGTCTCGCAGCGGAGCGTGCCGTAGACCTCGGCGTCGGTGGTGAGGTCGCGGAGCCACGCCCGGACGGCGTCGCCGCTGGCGCCGACGAGCGCGCCGCCGCCGGCCTCGATGAGCTCCGGGCGCTCGGTCGTCTTGCGGAGCACGAGGACGGGCCGGTCGAGCGCGGCGGCCTCCTCCTGGATCCCGCCCGAGTCGGTCAGGACCAGCCACGACTGGCGGAGGGCCCACAGCATGGCCGGGTAGTCGAGCGGCTCGATCCGGCGGAGCCGGTCGGCGGCCTCGGCCGAGAGCCCGGCCCGCTCGACGCCGGCCGCGACGGCCTGGCGGACGGCTGGGTTCGGGTGGACCGGCCACAGCACGCGGAGGTCGGGCGTGGCCGCGACCGCCTCGGCGATGGCCTCGGCCACGTCGACGATCGGGCGGCCCCAGTTCTCGCGGCGGTGCATCGTCACGAGCGCGAGCCGCCCGCCCGCGGCCCACGCCGCGACGTCGTCCGGGAGCCCCGCCGGGACCCACCCGCCGTCGCCGATGACGCCGAGCCCGTGGTGGACCGCGTCGACGACCGTGTTGCCGACGAGCGAGACGCCGGACGGCTGGACCCCCTCCCCGATCAGGTTGCGGACGGCGCGGCGCGTCGGGGCGAAGTGCCACCGCGCGAGGCGCGCGATGACCGTCCGGTTCATCTCCTCCGGGAACGGGTCGGTGGGGTTGCCCGAGCGGAGCCCGGCCTCGACGTGCCCGATCGGCGCGCCGGCGTAGAAGGCGGCCATCGCCGCCGACAGCGCCGACGACGTGTCGCCGTGGACGAGGACGGCCTCGGCGCCCTCGTCGCTCAGCACGCCGTCGACGGCGTCGAGCAGCTGCGCGTTGAGGTGGCCCAGGCTCGGCCGCTCCCGCGTGAGGTCGAGGACCCGGTCCGGCTCCATGCCGAAAAAGCGGTAGAGCGGCCACGCGATCGAGTCGTGCTGGCCGGTATGGAGGACGACGGGCCGGAGGAGGCTGTCGGCGAGGGCGTGGTAGACCGGAGCCATCTTGATGATCTCCGGGCGCGTGCCCATGCAGAGGAGGACGGTCGGACGAGCCATGGTGGGGGGTGGGAACGGCCCGCTCCCCCTGCACCCGCCGTGCCCTCCGGCGCCGCCTCCGACGAACGCCCCGGCCCTCTCGACGAACCGGAGGGCCGTTCGACGAACGCCCCGAATCCATCGACGAACGCGCGCGCGGCGCCGGGGCGGGCGTTCCGATCCTCCCGGCGGGGGTTCCGAATCGCCCGGGCCCCGGCGCCGCGGAGGCGCCCGAGGCGGGGCGTCAGGCCGTCGCCGGCTCGGCGGTGGGCGCGGGCTCGGCGACGGTCCGCCCGCCCTCCTCGGCCCAGAGCGTCCCGTAGACGCGGGCGCCCGACGTCACGACCACGTGGCGCCCCGAGGCGGTCGTGGGCGCCACCGGCCGGCCCACGGACGCGCCGCGGCCCAGCCGGAGCGTGCCCTCGGCGACCGCCGCCCCGCCGACCGACGCCCACGGGCCGAGGCCGACCGACCCGTTCGCGAACACGTTGCCCCCGACGCGGGCGCCCGCCGCCAGCGCGACGTCGCCGTGGGCCTTGACGTGGCCCGCCACGAGGGCCCCGTCCCCGAGGGTGAGGTCGCCGGTCACGACGAGGTCGCCCTCGACCCGGTGCCCGGCCGGGACCGCGAGGTCGCCGGTCACGAGCGCGCGGCCCGCCAGCACCTCGGCGTCGGGCAGCGCCAGGGGCGTCGTTGGGGCGCCCCGCTCCGGCGACTCGCCGGCCGCGACGCCGATCTCGACGAGCGGCGCGTGGACGCGCTCGAACGTGACGCCCGTCCCCAGCCACACGACCTCGCCGGCCTCGACGGACCCGCGGAGCACCGTGCCCGGCTCGACCTCGACGCCGACGCCCGCCGTCACGCGACGGAGGACCTCGGAGCCGGCCGCGAGCCGGGCCACGCCCCGCACCGCGACCTCGTCGGTCACCAGCCCGGCCTCGCCGACGTAGGCGTAGCCGCCGACGCGCGCGCCCTCGGCGGGCGCCTCCGCGGCGGGCGGGGCCGGCGCGCCCGCGAGGTCCTCGACGTAGCGGTCCGAGATGGGGAGCGCGCCGTCGTCGCGGCGCCGGATGGCCTCGTGGACGGCCGGGACGAACGGGAGCGCCAGCCACGCCACGACCACGAGGAACAGGACGAGGACCGTCATGGGAGCGGCGTCGTGGGGGCGCCCGTCCGGAACCGCTCCGTCTTGTGCCACACGAACCGGCCGCCGGGCCGGAGCTCGTCGAACACCGCCCGGCTGGTGGCCACGAGGCTGACCACGAACCCGAGCAGGTTCAGCGGGAGCAGCCGCGCCCGGCGGGGCGTCCCGTCGAGGCGGGCGCCCGTGGCGATCTCGAAGAAGGCCGCGAAGTTGCCCAGCGTGTTGTACGACGCGACGGCGAGCGCGGCGACGAGCCCGTGGAGCGGGTGGGCGCCGAGGTAGAACAGGACGGTCGCGAGCACCCAGCCCAACAGGAGCACCGGGCTCATGGCGTAGACGCCCATCAGGAGCGTCCCGTCGAGCCGCTCGCGGAGGCTCAGGTGGCGGCTCGTGAGGATGCCCCACGTGAACCGCCGGGCGACGTCGGTGTGGCCCCGGGCCCACCGCTGGATCTGGCGGATCCGGACGGGCCACGCCTCGGGGCTCTCCTCGTAGCACTCGGCGCGGTTGACGTAGGCCACCTTCCAGCCGCCCGTCAGGAGCCGGCACGTCGCGTCGGTTTCCTCGGAGAGCGTCTCCGGGTTCCCCCCGCCCACGGCGTCGCGCGCCGCGCGCCGGACGCCGCCGACCGTCCCGCCGTACTGGGCCACGAGGCCGAGGTTCATCCGGGCCTGCTGATCGACCTGGTAGCCCCCCGTCCGCTCGAGGTCGAGGAGCCGCGTGAGGAGGTTGGCGTCGGTGTTGACCGGGACCACGCGGCCCATCACGCAGCCCACCTCGGGGTCGGCGAAGGGCGCCACGAGGCGCTTGAGGAGGTCGCGGCCCGGGAGGTAGTCCGCGTCGAAGATGATGACGATGTCCGACGTCACGTCGCGCATGGCGTCGGCGAGGGCCGCGGCCTTGCCGGGCTTGCCGTCGACGCGGTGGAACGGCTCGATCCGCCCGGGGTAGCGCTCGACGAAGGCGTCGATGATCTCGCGCGTCCGGTCCTTCGACCGGTCGTTGACCGGGACCAGCCGGAACTTGTCGGCCGGGTAATCGACCCGGAGGAGGTTCTCGAGGCTCGACCCGATCACGGCCTCCTCGTTGTGGGCCGCGATGAAGACCGTCACCGTCGGCCAGTCGAGCGTGTCGACGAGGGCGTACGGGTGGCGCTGGCGGCCGAGCAGCCGGCTCAGCGTGAACGCGTAGTGCCGCGCCGTGTAGACGAGGACCAGGAAGATGATGCCCCCCAGCGTGTAGATCAGTACCGTCTCGACCGGCGAGTGGTCGAGGTCGACGGCCGGCGGGGGCGCCGCCTCGACGCGCCACGGGCCGTCCCACCGGTCGGCGGGCGGGGCCGTGGAGGCGGCCGAGGCGCCCACGGGGGCCGCCAGGGCGAGGGCGAGGACGGCGAGCGCCACGAGGCGGCCGCCCGCGCGCGCGAGGTTCGGAGTCGTCATGGGCCGGGAGAGAGCAAGCTCTCTGCCGAGACGGCCCCGCCCGGCGGGCTACCCGCGCACGAGGACCTCGCCGATGGGCCGCCGCGGCGTGCCGGGGGTCTCGACGGGCGTCCCGAGGCGGAAGACCACCTGGGCGTGGCCGGCCCCCGCGACCGCCGACACCTCGGGCCGGAGCTCGGCCACCTCGGTCGGCTGGTTGAAGTAGCTGGCGGCGAGGCCGTGGGCGGCGCCGAGCAGGAGCACGTGCTGGAGCGCGGCGCCGGCGCGGGCCCACGCGGCCCGGTCGTCGGCGTCGGTGGCGACGACGAGGAGCGCGGGGGCGGCGGCCACGAGCGCCCGGGCCTGGCCGATGGCGAAGCGGGGGTCGGCGTGGAGGTGGCCCATCCGGCCCCACCCGCCCCACGGGACGTCGGCGACGCCGTCGGGGCGGCCGTCGCCGGCCCGGCGCGCCCAGGCGCCGATGGCCTCGAGCGACTGGTGGTCGCTCTGGGCGCGGATCGCGCGGCCCACGAGGTCCGCGAGGGCCGCCTTGTCGGGCCCGGCGGTCAGCACGTGGAGGCGGGCGCCCTCGGCCTCGGCGGCGCCGCGGAGGCGGGCGAGGAGCCCGACCGGGACCGCGAGGTCGGCGTAGGGCGCCCGGTTCGTGTGGCGCGCCTTGACGGCCCGGAAGAGCATCTCCTCGGAGGCCGTCGGCGGCGCGTGGCCGGTCAGGCGGAGCGTCCCGACGAGGTCGGGGGCGTCGTCGGGCCCGGCGAGCGCGACGGCCGCGGTCTCGCCGTAGTGCCGGGCTGCCAGCCGGAGCGTGAACAGGGCCGCGCCGCACGACACGACCGCCTCGCGCCCGTCGGGGTCGACGGCCGCCAGCACGCGGTCCCGGTCGACGAGCACCGCCGCCGTGTCGCCCGCGACGCGGAACCGCCACGGCTGCGTGTTGAGCACGCTCGGGGCCTGGACCGCCCACCGGAGCATCGCCTCGAGGCGGGCCTCCGGGGGCGCGTCGGCGTGGACGTCGGCGTCGGTGACGGCGCGCGGGGTGACGGACGAGGGCGGGGCGGGGCGGCGGGCGAGGTCCATGGCGGGGGTCACTCGACGACGAGGGTGAAGGTGACCGGGACGGCGTAGCGGACGCGGACGGGCCGCCCGCGCTGCTGGCCCGGCGTGAACCGGCTCTCCGTGACGGCCTTCAGGGCGGCCTCGGTCAGGAGCGGGTTCGGCGTGCGCAGGACGACGGGGTCGATGACGTGGCCCCGCTCGTCGACGACGAACTGGACGACGACCTGGCCCTCGACGCCGGCGCGGATCGCCAGCTCGGGGTAGACCACCCGGCTCTGGAGGCCGGCCAGCCCGCCGATCAGCTCCGGCTGGACCTCGGCGACCTCGAAGACGTCGGGCTCGGTCGGCTCGGGCTCCGGCGGCGGAGGCGGCGGGGGCGGCGGCGCGTCCATCGTCGGGGGCGGCGGCGGCGGGGTGGGCGCGGGCGGCGGGGCCGGCGGCACCACGATCTCGGCCGTCAGGTCGAGCGTGATCTCCTCGATCACCTCCTCCTCGACGGCCACGTCGTCGGGGACCTCCTGCGGCGGCGGGAGCGCGGCGGGCGGCGGCGGCGGCGGGAGCGACTGCTGCGTCTGCTCCACGTCCTGGAGCTCGATGACTTCCTGGACGTCGTCGATGACGGCGACGTCCCGGCCCTCGGGCAGGGGCACCGTGAAGGCGCCGATCGTGACGGCGAGGGCGAGGACCGCGCCCAGTTCGCGGTAGATCGGGAGGTGCCGGCGGAGGTCGGCGTGCGGGGCCTTGTGGATCGCCATGACAGGAGGGGCGGGCGGAACGGTCATCCGCAACGTCGGCCGCCCCGGGCCCCCCGTTTGCCGGGCGGGCTGCGTGCCGGGGCCCGGGGGTCCCCGCCCCGGCGTGTAGGGCTTCCGCCCACCCGGGCGCCCGCCCCCCGACACGCACGCGGCCCCGGACGCGCCCACCAACGCGCCCGGGGCCGACGCCGCCGCCGGAGCCGCGCTCAGGCGTCCGGCACGGCGGGCTCGCGAAGGGCGGCCTGGGCCGCCGCCAGCCGGGCCACCGGCACCCGGAACGGCGAGCAGCTCACGTAGTCGAGGCCGGCCTCGTGGAAGAAGGCGACGGACTCCGGGTCGCCGCCGTGCTCGCCGCAGACGCCGAGGTGGAGCGCCGGGTTGGCGTCGCGCCCGAGCGCCGCCGCGTTGCGCACGAGCACACCCACGCCCTCCCGGTCGATCGTCTGAAACGGGTCGTCCGGGAGGATCTTCGCGTCGAGGTAGGCCGGGAGGAACCCCGTGCCCGCGTCGTCGCGGCTGTAGCCGAACGTCATCTGGGTGAGGTCGTTCGTGCCGAACGAGAAGAACGCGGCCTCGCGCGCGATCTGGTCGGCCAGGAGCGCCGCGCGCGGGACCTCGATCATCGTCCCGACGAGGTAGGGGACCGTCCGGCCGCGCGCGGCGAAGACCTCGGCCGCGACCCGGTCGAGCACGGCCCGCTGGTGGCGGAGCTCGGCGACCGTGCCCACGAGCGGGACCATCACCTCGGGCCGGACGTCGGCGCCGGCCGCGGCCGCCTCGACGGCCGCCTCGAACAGGGCGCGCGCCTGCATCTCGGTGATCTCGGGGTGCGTGACCCCGAGCCGGCAGCCGCGGTGGCCCAGCATCGGGTTCTGCTCGCGGAGCGCCGCGACGCGCTCGCGGACCGCGCCCACGGACACGGACACGCCGAGGCGGTCGGCCAGGGCCTCCATGCCCGCGGCGTCGTGGGGCAGGAACTCGTGGAGCGGCGGGTCGAGCAGGCGGACCGTCACGGGCAGCCCGTCCATGGCCTCGAAGAGCGCCCGGAAGTCGCCGCGCTGGAGCGGGAGGAGCGCCTCGAGCGCCGCCCGCCGGTCGGCCTCGGTCTGGGCCAGGATCATCTCGCGGACGCGCTCGATCCGGCCGTCCTCGAAGAACATGTGCTCGGTCCGGCATAGCCCGATCCCCTCGGCCCCGAACGCGCGGGCCTGCGCGGCGTCGGCCGGCTGGTCCGCGTTGGCGCGGACGCCGAGGCGGCGGAACCCGTCGGCCCAGGCGAGCACCTCGGACACGTCGTCGGAGAGGCCGGGCGGGACGAGCTCGGCCCGCCCGAGGAGCACGTCGCCGGTCGTCCCGTCGAGCGAGAGCCAGTCGCCCTCGCGGACGGTCACGGTGCCGGTCGTGAAGTGCCTCCGGTCCTCGTTGACCACGATCCCGTCGCAGCCGGCGACGCACGGCGTGCCCCAGCCGCGGGCCACGACGGCCGCGTGGCTCGTCATCCCGCCGCGCGACGTGAGGATCCCCTCGGCCGCGTGCATCCCGCCGACGTCCTCGGGGCTCGTCTCGACGCGCACCAAGATCACGCGGTCGCCCGCGGCCCGGGCCGCCTCGGCGGCCTCGGCGGAGAACACGGCCTTCCCGACGGCCGCGCCGGGCGAGGCCGGCAGGCCCTTCGCGATCGGCGTCGCGCCGTGGTCGCCGTCCTGGGCGAACCGCGGGTGGAGCAGCTGCTCGACGTGGCCGGGCTCGACGAGGTCGCGCACGGCGCGCTCCTTCGACACGATCCCCTCGCGCACGAGGTCGGTCGCGATGCGGACGGCCGCCGCGCCGGTCCGCTTGCCGTTGCGCGTCTGGAGGAGGTAGAGCGTCCCCTCCTCGACCGTGAACTCGATGTCCTGCATGTCGCCGTAGTGGCGCTCGAGGCGCGTGACGGCGGCGTCGAGGTCGGCGTAGACCTCGGGCATGGCGTCGCGGAGCGCCGAGAGCGGCTGCGGCGTCCGGATGCCGGCGACGACGTCCTCGCCCTGGGCGTTGGCGAGGTACTCGCCGAAGAGGCCCGGCGCGCCGGTCGACGGGTGGCGCGAGAACAGGACGCCCGTCCCGCTCCCCTCGCCGTGGTTGCCGAACACCATGGCCTGCACGTTGACGGCCGTCCCGGCGAGCCCGCGGATGTGGTTGATCCGGCGGTAGGTGATGGCCCGGTCGCTCCGCCACGACCCGAACACGGCGTCGATGGCGAAGCGGAGCTGCTCGCGCGGGTCCTCCGGCGGCATGTGCCCGGTGTGCCGGCGGTAGACGGCCTTGTAGCGGTCGACGAGGTCGCGGAGCGCGGCCACGTCGAGGTCGGTGTCGTCGGCCACGCCGCGCTCGTCCTTGAGGCCCTGGAGCGCCGCCTCGAACCCGGCGTGCGGGACGCCCATCACGACGTCGCCGAACATGTCGAGGAACCGCCGGTACGCATCCCACGCCGAGCGCGGGTCGCCGGAGGCTTGGGCGAGCGCCTCGACGGTCCAGTCGTTGAGGCCGAGGTCGAGGACGGTGTCCATCATGCCCGGCATCGAGACGGCGGCGCCGGAGCGGACCGAGACGAGGAGCGGCCGGCGCGGGTCGCCGAAGCGGCGGCCGGTCGCGCCCTCGAGGTGGGCCACGCCGGCCTCGACCTCCTCCTCGAGCCCGTCGGGCCAGGCGCGCCCGGCGTCGTAGAACGCGGCGCAGGCCGCCGTCGTGACGGTGAACCCGGGCGGGACCGGCAGCCCCAGCCGGCTCATCTCGGCGAGGTTGGCGCCCGTCCCGCCCAGGAGCTCCTTGAGCGAGCGGTCGCCGTCGGTGTGGCCGCCGCCGAAGCGGTAGACGAGGCGGGGCGCGGCGGTGGGGGTGGGCTGGACGGTGAGGGCGTCGGCGGGGGGCGTCATGGGTCGGGCCGCGAGCGCGGCGGGGGGCCGGGGGACCGAGCGGCGCCCCGCGCGGCGGGGGGGGGCGGCGGG